>JBEKUQ010000050.1:0-8668 GCA_049514835.1 Verrucomicrobiota bacterium
GAGGACGCCGCCAAGCGCCTGATGGACTACGGCTTCCACGCCCCCACCATCTCCTTCCCCGTCGCCGGGACCATGATGATCGAGCCCACCGAAAGCGAATCCATGGAAGAACTGGACCGGCTCTGCGACGCCCTCATCGCCATCCACGCCGAAATCCAGGCCATTGAATCCGGCAAGGCCGACCCGCGCGACAACCTTCTTAAGAACGCCCCGCACACTGCCGAAGCCGTCGTCAGCGACCAATGGGCGCGTCCCTACTCGCGCGAACAAGCCGCCTTCCCCGCGCCCTGGACCCGTCAATACAAATTCTGGCCCGCCGTCGCCCGGGTGGACAACGTCCATGGCGACCGGAACCTGGTATGCGCCTGCCAGGCATAGCTGTGAACAACCGGCGAATAACCTGGAACAACTGCGCATTGACTCCACGACTCCGCAGGCAATCCTCATCAATATGCCGAAAATCGCGAATCCAGAACCGGCCGTGCCCTCCCTCCACAATTGGCGCACCACCGACGACGACGAAATCAACCGCCGCCGCGAGCGAGCGCGGACCGAGGATTTCAAAATCACCAACGCCGACCCATCTCATCCCATCTTCTCCAACTTCCGAGTCAAATCGGGGAGCGGACTGACCTATTCGGTCGAAGTGCGCGATGTGCGCCAGCGGCAGTTCGCCTGCCAATGCGTGGATTTTCGCATCAACGGCCTCGGCACCTGCAAACACGTCGAGGCCGTCTTGCTCTGGCTGCGGGCGCGTCATTCACGACTGCTTCAGGCTGCCGACCAAAACAGTTCCACCCGCATCGAAGTCCTGCCCGATCCGTTGCGCGACTCTTTGCGTCTGGTCAACGGCCACAATCCCTTGCCTCCGGCCTTGCGCGAATGGTTCAACCGCGATGGACAATTGATTGAAGCCGCGCCCGAGGCCGCTGTGGAGGCCTTGCGGGAACTGGCGGCAAAAAACGCGCCCCAGTTGCGCCTGTCGCAGGAGTTGGAACCGTGGCTGGAAGCCCGCGCCCAGGCCGCCGAACGCAAGGAACTGCGCCGCCAGTACGAACTCAAAGTGCAAAGCGGCGAGTGGCCCGCCCACGAAACCACCGTGCCTCTCTTCCCATACCAGCGGGAAGGCATGCTTCACCTCGCCTTTACTGAACGCGGCTTGCTGGCCGACGAAATGGGCTTGGGCAAGACCATCCAGGCCATCGCCGCGTGCGCCTTGCTCCAGCGGATGGGCCAGGCCCGTCATGTCCTCGTCGTCACCCCCGCCTCCCTCAAAAGCGAATGGGAGGAACAAATCCAGCGTTTCACCCCGCTGCCTTACCAGTTGGTTTTTGGCGGACGCTCCCGCCGCCTCTCCGCTTACGCCCGCGCCCCTTTCTTTACCATCGTCAATTACGAACAAATGCTCGCCGACTCCCTGGACGTCAACGCCCGCCTGCGGCCGGACATCGTTGTGCTTGACGAAGCCCAGCGCATCAAGAATTGGAGCGCCAAAACCACCCAGGCCATCAAGCGCCTCCGCAGCCGCTACGCCTTTATCCTCACCGGCACCCCGATTGAAAACCGCCTCGATGAATTGTATTCCTTGATGGATTTCCTCAATCCGTCCCTCTTCGGCCCGCTCTTCCGCTTCAACCGCGAGTATTACGAATTGGACGACCGCGGCCGGCCGACGGCCTATCGCAACCTCGACAAACTGCGGCTGCGCGTCAAACCCTTCATCCTTCGCCGCCGCAAGGCCGACGTTGAGACCGAGTTGCCCGAACGCACCGACCGCAATTTCTTCATCCCCCTCAGTGCCGAGCAGCAGGGCGAGTACGACGAACATGAATCCATCGTCGCCAAGCTGGCCGCCCTGGCCCGCCGCCGGCCCTTGACGCAGCCGGAACAGGACAAGCTCATGCGCCATTTGAATATGATGCGCATGGTCTGCGACACCAATTACATCTTGAACCCCGAACACCGCGCCTGCCCCAAGATCAAGGAGCTGGAAAAAATCCTCGAAGAATGCCGCGACAACCCGGATGTCAAAGTCATCATTTTCTCCGAATGGGTGCGCATGTTGGAGCTGGCTCGCGATTTGTCCCGGCGGCTGCAGCTCGGTTTCGCCTGGCACACCGGCACCGTCCCCCAAAAACGCCGCCGCGCCGAAATCAATCTCTTCAAGTCCGACCCCAACTGCCGGGTCTTCCTCAGCACCGATTCCGGCGCGTCAGGGCTGAATCTGCAAAACGCCAGCGTGGTGGTCAACTGCGACTTGCCCTGGAATCCGGCCAAGCTGGAGCAACGCATCGCCCGTGCCTGGCGCAAACACCAAACCCGCCCCGTTACCGTCATCAACCTCATTTCGGAAAAAACCATCGAGCATCGCATGCTCGAAACCCTCTCCAACAAGCAGGCCCTCTCCGACGGCGTGCTCGACCACCAGGGCAACCTGGCCGACATCAAACTGCGCAGTGGACGGCAGAATTTTCTGGCCAAACTTCAGCAGTTGATCAGCCCTCCCGCGGCCGCTCCCGCCGCTCCGGCACTCCAGCCGCCTCTTCCAGCCGACCGCCCCTTGGGCTTCGCCCAAGCCGCCTCCCAGCGGATCAACGGCGCTCTCTGCCGCTGCGAGGAACGTTACCCGCTGGAAGGAGGCCATTCGGTGCTCTACGTCATTGTCGAGCGCGACGCCGCGCAATGGCGCGAGCACCTCGCCGCTTTGCACCAAGATTACTTCGGCCCAGGCCAGTCAGATCCTTTAGCGCCCGTCCGCCTGGAAGTCGTTGACCGCGCCACCGACGAAGCCTTGCAGCGGCTCTTCGAGGCGGGCTTGGCCACCCGTGCCGCGCGCGCCACTCGTCCCCTTTGGCCGCCGGAGGCTGGTCCGGCCTCGCCGGCGCCACTTTCTGACGCCGAACGCGCGAAAGCTGCGGCTCACCGCCAGCGGGCCGCGCGCAAATTAAAAATGGCCTCCGTCCTGGACGCCGGTGGATTGTCCGAGGAAGCCCGCGCCGCCTTCCTGGAGGCGGTCGCCCCCTTGGGCTGCGCTCTGGCCGTCGAAAACCGTCTGCCCGAACCCGCCTCGGTGCAGGACGCGTTCCTGCCGCCTCTGGCCCTGGCTTGGAAAGACAATCTGTCAATACTCTGCGCTTTTGTCGGCGACGCCTCCCAGCCCGTCGCCCCCGCCGTCGCCGCGCTCGAACGGATTTGATCCCGGCGCCAGGACCAACTATAGTGCGCCCGGGGCGGGGGAGGCGATTTGCGCAAAACCCTTTGACGTCGTCTCCCGCACGTCCTATGCTTCTATGCATGGCCAGCCTTTGGTCCAGAGTGCTTGTCTTAACCGTCCTGACCGTTCTCCTGGTTTGCCTGCGGTTGATTGGACGCCGGCAGCTCGCGACGCGCCGGCATAGGGAGAAGGAGTTTTCGGTTGGATTTCACGACGCCCCCGCAAACTTTTCGCTGATTGCGCAGAGGACCCATGGCTCTCCGCGGCGGTGTCCCGGGCCGCGGCCTTTCTTTTTTCGCAAAGCGCGGCTCAAGGCAGCCGGAGAAGCGGTGCGCGGGTCGCGGTTCTTGTGCGGCGCCGGACCTGATCCGGTTGATCGGTCAAGGCTGGATCGCCCTGGAGCGGACTCGGAACCATTTCAGGAATGAGCGGGGGAACTTTGATGCAAACGGGTTGAGTCAAGCGGCTGATGAATTCGATGATCAGCGCCGTGCTTGGCACCCCGCCACACCCATTCCAGCTTGACTTCTCCTGGATGGCAGCCCATCGGAAAATGAACCCAGGTGAGGGAATCGGCGATGAGGCGGGCCGCGAGACGCGCCCCACGGCAACCGGGACGGTCGCGCTCCCGATCCTTTAACTCCTCGGCGGGAATCCACTGAAAACGTCGAGGAAGCACTTTACTTTTTGGCATGGCCATGATGTGATTCGTGCTCGAATTGTGTTTTGCGACGACTTATATGCGCTCATTCCTTCTATTTCGCCTCGGCATTTTCCTGATCCTTGTTTTTGATGCCGGGGTTGCCCTGGCGCAAGAGGCCAATCCATTTGCTGCACCCAGCACCTTGCCGCTCCAGGCGCCGAGGTTTGACCGGATCAAAGACACCGACTACATGCCGGCGTTTGATGAGGGGATTAAACAACAACTGGCCGAGATAGATCGCATCGCCAACAATCCGGCTGCGCCCACCTTCGAGAATACGATCGTCGCCATCGAAAGCTCCGGCCGCATGCTGGATCGCGTCTCCGAGACTTTCTCCGCCATTTACCAGGCCAACACCAGCGACACGTTGGACAACACACAGACCGTGGAAGCGCCCAAACTCGCCGCCCAGCAGGATGCCATCTTCCTTAACGCCAAACTTTTCGCGCGCGTCAAGGCGGTGTATCAAAGCCACGAAAAGAAAAAGCTCGATCCGGAGTCGCAGAAGCTCCTCAACGTCTATTACCGGCAATTCCTCCACGCCGGCGCCAACCTTCCCGTCGCGGACCAGGCCAGACTGCGCGAAATCAACCAGCAAGACGCGACGCTGGAAACGGCCTTTGAACAAAAATTGCTGGCTGCGGCAAAAGCGGGCGCGCTGATCGTGGATACCAAATCCCCGCTGGCCGGCCTCACCGACGAGGAAATCGCCGCCGCCGCGCACGCCGCCGAAGCCCGCGGCCTGACCAACAAGTTTCTGATTCCGCTCCAAAATACCACCCAGCAGCCTTCGCTGACCGGGCTTTCCGCCCGCGTCACCCGCGAGCGACTCTTCCACCATTCATGGACCCGCGCCGAAAAGGGCGACACCAACGACACGCGCGAGACCATTGTCCAGCTCGCCCGCTTGCGCGCCGAGAAGGCCCATCTGCTCGGCTATCGCAATTACGCTGAATATGTCCTCTACGACCAGATGGTAAAATCGCCCAAAGCCGTCGACAAATTCATCGGACAACTCGTCCGTCCCACGGCGGCCAAGGCGGCCGACGAAGCCCGGCAAATTCAGGCGATGATTGACAAGTCCGGCGCGCACTTTGACCTCAAGCCCTGGGATTGGAAACGCCATTCGGAAATGGTCCGCAAAGAGAAGTATGACCTCAACCAGGACGAACTAAAGCCTTACTTCGTCCTGGACAAAGTGCTCCAGGATGGGGTGTTCTACGCCGCCAATCAGCTTTACGGCATCACTTTCAAGGAGCGCCGCGACCTGCCCGTTTACCAGGCGGATGTCCGCGTTTTCGACGTCTTCGACCAGGACGGCTCGCAACTGGGTCTGATTTATTTCGACTACTTCAAGCGGGACAACAAATCGGGCGGGGCGTGGATGAACAATCTGGTGCAGCAATCGCGTTTGCTGGGAACCAAACCGGTGATCTGCAACGTCGCCAACTTCGCCCAGCCTGCCCCCGGCCAGCCGGCCTTGCTGACTTTTGATGACGTCACCACCATGTTTCACGAGTTCGGCCATGCGCTGCACGGCCTTTTTGCCAGCCAGCAGTATCCCAGCCTCTCCGGCGCAAACACCGCGAGGGACTGGGTCGAGTTTCCATCCCAATTCAACGAGCACTGGGCGCTCTATCCCGCCGTCCTCAAACATTATGCGGTCAACTATAAGACGGGCGAGCCGATCTCCCAGGACCTGGTGGACAAGATCAAGAAATCGCGAACCTGGGGACAAGGCTACGACCTGGGCGAACTGCTGGCGGCCTCCGAACTGGACATGCAATGGCATGAGATCGGCGCCGGGACGGAGGTGCGGGACGCGGATGCATTTGAACAACAAGCCCTGGCCCGCACCCACACCGACTTCCCCGACATCCCGACCCGCTACCGCTCCAGTTACTTCCTGCACATTTGGGCCAATGGCTATGCGGCGGGATATTATGCCTACCAATGGACCGTCATGCTCGATGACGATGCCTTTGCCTGGTTCACGGCGCATGGGGGCATGACCCGCGCCAACGGCCAGCGCTTCCGCGACCTGATCCTCTCCCGCGGGCAGACCCAGGACTACAGCGCGATGTTCCGCGCCTTCTATGGCAAGGACGCCGACATTGGACCGATGCTGGAAGACCGAGGGCTGAAATGAGCAACGGCAGGGCAGCCTGCCGCGTCGAGGTGGACGGCATTTGCGGTTGGGGGATACGGTCATCGTAATGTTATCTTGTAATCCCCCAATGCCTTCGGCGCGTCCAACAGTTTTGAGACCGCACCGGTTGCAACTAGTGTAAGAAGTGAAGGCTGATACCTGTTTCAGCTCTAAGGTTTTCCAGGAATGGTTCCCTTCTCCTTTAGATAAAGGGTTGCAAAAACCGGGAAAAGCCTCGACAATAGCGCAAAGTGCGGCCTGCCCAATCAAGGCAGCAGCTATCGATGCACAGGAAAGCGTTATGAAGCAGAGCAAGTGGCCTGATTTTCTGTTCACGGTCGTCGTGCGCTTCGTCTGCGGCTTGGTTCTCGGCGCGTTGGGCTGTCTGCTGATTTTCTGGGCAGGCTTGCTGCGGGTGTCCGCCCACAACCATTACTCCTTCGCTCTAATTTTCATCGGCCTCGGCGCGTTTGTCGGTGCCATTGCGGCCGTCTGCACCATTCCCCGATGGCAAACTCCGTGGTTCAAGAGGGAGCCGTTGCATTTGGACAATTTGGAGAACTTCGAGTCCACCGCTGGCGCCAACGTCGTCCCAAATTCCGTTTCCATCAAAGTTACGGGCCGAGACGGCGTCGAGCGCGAGTATTCCTCCCTCGGCGAGGTCCCGCCGGATCTGCGCGCGGAAGTCGAATCGCTCCAAAGCGAGGCCGAGAAGGAAAAGGGGTTGGAAACAACTTTCGTCAAGACTTCAAGACTCGACGAGCCGTTTGCGGTCAATGTCGTTCACCAAAAGAACGTCTCGCTCTATAAAATCATTGACGAATCCGGCGCGGAGCACATTTACCATTCGCTGGACGAAATGCCGCCCGAGATTCGTGCCGCCGTGTTGGAAGAAGGGCAGGAGCAACAAAATAAAGGCTGATCAAATCTTCGCTCTGGTGTCATTCTGGCATCCTCATTTGTTGCACCGATTGGGAGTGGATGGCTTTGCTGCAGGCTGACGATGTCTGCAAAAACCGCATTGCCCTCGCGCCAGCGTTCCTCCAACATCCGCCGATGCTGGCCCGCGTTTTGTCCGTTGCGGTCAATGGAATTGAAGCCCTCCCCGTCGAGGTGGAGGTCAATTGCGGCTGGGTCGGTAGGGGCGTGGTCATCGTCGGCCTGCCGGATGCGGCGGTGAAGGAGTCCCGGGACTGCGTCGCGACGGCGCTGACCGATTCCGCGTAGCAAATGCATCACGCCGCTTCCGAGGAGCGGCCCTCCGCCGGTTCCACCAGCTTGATTTGCTGCGCATTGAGGATTTTGAAATGTCCACCCTCATCGTAAAGCACAACCGTCTGTCGGTCAGGGCTGACCATCAGATAATCGGTGTGGGCAACCACGAACGATTGCTGATTGCCCAGCACGATCCGAACCGGCTGGAATGGGTCAGCCTGCATCAGTCCTTTGATCTCATCGGTGATCATTTGTTGAAGCTTAGTCGCCAACTGGGCAAAAGGCAACCGTCAAACTTGCCGCAAACTTGCCAGGTTTGCGCCTGTGTTTGCATAAGCGCGAAAAACCGCATGGCCCTCGCGCCCGCGTTCGCCCAATATCCGTCCCCACGCTGGCCCGTGTTTTGTCCGCTGCGGTCAATGGAATTGAAGCCTGCCCCGTCGCGGCGGAGGTCAATTGCGGCTGGGGGGATACCCTTGTCGTACTAATTAGGTCGTTTTCGCCTATTTCGAAAAACGGCTTTCTCCTCCCGGATAACGCGCCGGTCTCAATTAGTGCAAAAAGTGAGGACTGGCACACTGGCACACCTGCCGCAAGGATGGGCTAAACCTCTGGTGGGCAATCCACCAAGCTGTGGCAGGCGAGCCTTCACTCCATCGTCTGCCCCGGTTTAGACCTGAGCAGTTACTTCTTTTCGAGCTACTGCCATCGGTAAAAGCCGGAGATTGTAATCGCGCCACTGGTATTGAGAGCACTCACGTTTATTAATGTGGAGCTGGACGCGCCGCTCGAATTGCTATATAACTGCAAATATGAGGTGCCTCCCGAAAAGGCTGTGAGTTGATTGCCGAAGGTGATTCCAGATACGCTTCCAACGGTGAAGTTGGCATTCTCAAAAACCGGCGCCGCGGCAGAGGGCAGACTAATTTCCACGCCATTTCCTGGCAAAGCCGATCCTTTGCTAGTCCATATAATACTAACTTCAAAAAAGGCCAAATTCCCCAACTTCGTATAATGGCCCGCGCCACTTCCGAAAGTGGTGGTGCCATCGCTGATGGTGGCCGAGTAGTTACCGCCTGTTCCCAAGTTTAGATTCGTCAAACCGCCGCCGTCGCCGCTGATTGTGCCATTGACGTTCACGCCGCCGTTCGACCATGTGAGCACCGCGCGCGCGCCGCCGTTCACCACGGCCAGTGCGCCGCCGGAATATCCCCACAGCACCGGGCCGTCCACCTGCACATTGCCGGTGCCGAAATTGGTGACGGTCTGGCCGCTGTAAGCCAAGCCATGATTGCCATCGCCACCCGGACGAAAGTAAACCGGCTTGTCATTCAGCCGAAGCTGATTTGTAACGGAAACACTCGAAGCGGTGACGGTTCCGTTGAAG
>JBEKUQ010000051.1:0-8650 GCA_049514835.1 Verrucomicrobiota bacterium
ATCTCTGGGACCGCGCCCGCGAGGCGGGCGTCACCTATCGCAGCTACGGCGAATTTGTTGACGCCGGCAAAAGACCCGGCGATCCGAACTGGACCCGGCTGCCCGCGCTGCAAGGGCATATTGACCCCGAATACCATGTGTTTGACTTGAGCTATCCTGACGTCAAACGCGCCGATCGTTTCATCGCCGAACTGCATCGCTTCGAAAGCGAGGGCGAAATGCCGCGCCTGCAAATCGTCCGCCTGCCCAACGACCATACCTCCGGGACGCAGGCGGGCGCGGTCACGCCCACCGCCTGCATGGCCGACAACGATCTGGCCCTGGGCCGCCTCGTCGAAGCCGTCAGCCATTCCCGGTTCTGGCCCCAGACGGCCATTTTCGTTCTGGAGGACGACGCCCAGAACGGCCCCGACCACGTGGACGCCCACCGCAGCCCCGCTTTCGTCATCAGCCCTTATGCGCGGCGCGGGGCGGTGGATTCCACCATGTATTCCACGTGCAGCATGCTGCGCACCATGGAATTGATCCTGGGCCTCAAACCCATGTCGCAGTTCGACGCGGCGGCCCATCCCATGTTCCAATCTTTCCAAGCCGCGCCCGATTTGCGGCCTTACGATGCCTTGCCCGCGCGCGTGAATTTGAACGAGCGCAACACCCCCGTCGCCTGGGGCGCCGGCGCCTCGCAAAAAATGGATTTCACCCGCGAAGACGCCGCGGACGAAACGACCCTCAATGAAATCATCTGGCGGTCTGTGCGGGGCGCCGCCCACCCCATGCCTGCGCCCAGGCACGCCGCCTTCGTCTTCGCCCAACCCAAGCCCGACGACGATGATTGAGCGGCCCGCTCATCCGCCGAATTGCAGACGCGGGTCGTCCTTGAGCATCGCTTCCAGATTGGGCCAGCGCACGTCGTTCATGGTGTAGAAGGCGTTCAGATACACCGCGACTTCCTCGGCGGGATATTTCGAAAGGAGCAGGTCAATCGCCTCCTTCAGGTTCGCGTCCTCCACCGCGGCGGGCAGATTGTCCACCGCCCCCTCCTTGTGGGCGATGGCCAGCTTGTCCAGAAAATCCGCCAGCATCGCCTTCTTCTCCTTCATCAGCCAATCGCGCAAAAGATTGGCGGCCATCAGCTCCAGGCGCGGGCGCGAGAGCGTGACGGTCATCTCCGTGTGGCGTGTCGCGCGCGGGCGCCGCTCAAAAAAGGCCGGGCGCAGCTTGCGCGCCTCCGCCACCGCGCCCATGGCGGCGCGGTAGAGGTCCTTGTTGCTTTCATGCGCGTGTTCCAGAATATGCGCCGCCAGCGGCGGCGACATGAAACCGAATAATTCGTGCGAGCTGAGCATATCAATGGCACTGGCTTAAGCCAAAACCGCCGCCACCGCAAGCGCGCGATTTGGAATTTCCCTCGCCCCACGAAGTGGGGAGAGGGCCAAGGAGAGGGGTTCCTTCCATCCGTTGGGGGTTGTATCAAGATGCGCCCACCGGCGGGGCCAAGGGGATTTTGACAAGGGGCCGGAGAACGGTTAGCGTTTGGCAAATGGAACCATTGCACGCGCCGTGGCGAATTGACTATATTCTGGGGCCCAAGCCCGTCCCCGCCGGCGCCGAGGTGTTCAGCCGGATCGCGCAATCGCAGGATGACGAGGCGAATTATGTGGTGGTGCGGGAGCGGAGTTGTTACGCGGTGCTGAATCGTTACCCTTACACCGGAGGCCATTTGCTGGTGGTTCCCTACAAGAGAACGGCGGACCTGAACGGGCTGACGGAGGAGGAATTGAGCGACTTGATGAAGTTGACGCGCCGGTGCCAAAACGCCCTGAGCCAGGTGATGAAACCGGACGGCTTCAACATCGGCTTGAACCTGGGGACGGTGGCGGGAGCCGGCATCACCGATCATGTGCATTTCCACATTGTGCCGCGGTGGAACGGGGACACCAATTTCATGCCGGTGCTGGGCGGCACGACGGTGCTGCCCCAGGCGCTGGCCGACGTGGCGGCGAAATTGCGCGCGGAGCTGGCGCGCTGAGGGAAGAATGGGATCAAGATCAAGATTGGGATTAATTAAGAGTATGAGAGGCGAAATTGCGCGCGGAGCTGGCGCGGTGAGATGGACGTCAACCCGCTGATTCATGCCCACCGAAACCGTGCATTTTGAGAATCCCCGGCTGGCGCAACAGTTGTTCAATCACGAGCCGCGCAATTTGCAGGCGCTGGAGCAGGAGCTGGCGGTCAAGGCGGTGGCGCGGGAAGAGTGGATCAGACTGGAGGGGGCGGTGGAAGACATTGCGCGGGCGCGCGAAATGTTTCGCCTGCTGGAAAAGTCGTTGAAGGCCGGCGGGGTGGTGCGCAACCGGGAGTTCGCCCAGGCCCTGAGCGTGGTGAAAAACGACGGCGTGGGCGCCTTGCGCAAGCTGCTGGCGGAGCGGATCGTCACTTCCCCGCGCAAGGCGGCGGTGCTGCCCAAAACCCTCGGGCAGAAGAAGTACGTGGACGCAATTCGGGCCCACGATGTGACGTTCGGCATCGGGCCGGCCGGGACGGGCAAGACGTATCTGGCCATGGCCATGGCGCTGGCCGCGTTGCAGGAGGAGAAGGTGGCGCGGATCATATTGACCCGTCCCGCGGTGGAGGCCGGGGAAGCCCTCGGTTTCCTGCCCGGAGATCTTTACGAAAAGATCACCCCCTACCTGCGGCCGCTGCACGACGCCCTGCACGACATGCTCCCCGCCGAGGAAATCCAGAAACAGATGGAGCGGGGCGTGATCGAAATAGCGCCGCTGGCCTACATGCGCGGGCGGACGCTGAACAACGCCTTCATCATCCTGGACGAGGCGCAGAATTCGACGGCGGAACAAATGTATATGTTCTTGACACGCCTGGGGTCGAGTTCCAAGGCGGTCATCACCGGAGACACCACGCAAATTGATTTGCCGCCGCACAAGGAATCCGGCCTGCTCGAAGCCGGGCACGCCCTGCAAAGCATCGAGGGCATCGCCATCATTGAGTTCTCGCGCCGGGACATTGTCCGCCACCCGCTGGTGCAGCGCATCATCGCGGCTTACGAAGAGCATCGCGGCCGGCGCCGCGCCGCCGCGCCAGAGGCCAGGCGGGCCAGGACCGAGGGCGGAGGATAAGCGATGGCACGGACCAAAGCCGTTTCGGCGAGTCCCGCGACTTGGCTGCGAGTCTGGAACCGGCAAAAAACGCGGCGGCTGAACCTTCCGCTGCTGCGGCAACTGGTCCGGCGCCTTTTGGAGGAATGGCCGCCCGGGCGGGAGCAAAGCGGCGGGCAGAGGACTGCCCGCCCCGCCACCAGTTGGCACGGCGGGCAAGTGGGGGTTCATTTCGTCCAGGCCGCCGAGATGGCGCGGTTGAATGAACAATTCCTGGGCCACGCCGGCTCCACCGATGTGCTGGCGTTTGATTATCGGGAAGAGGGGGAACCGGGCGGAACGCGGGGCGAGATTTTTATTTCGGTGGACGACGCGGTGGCGGGCGCGCCGCGTTTTCGCGCCACGTGGCAGTTGGAATTGGCGCGCTACCTAGTCCACGGCATGTTGCATCTGCGGGGCTACGACGACCGGGGCGCGGCGGCGCGGCGGGAAATGAAGCAGGAAGAAAACCGCCTGTTAAAGGCATTGTCGCGGCGCTTTGATTGGAGCAAATTGGAGCGGGCCAAAAATGTCGTACGACGAAAATAACATGCTCAGCCGGTGGCGCCGGAATTTTCTGGCGGGCCTGGCGATTGCGATGCCGGGCATCATTTCCATCGCGGTGGCGGTGTGGCTGTTCAAGAACATTTCCGATCTCACCGACTGGCTGCTGATTTTTCTGCCAAGGGAGTGGACCCATGCGCCGGGCGCGGAGGGGAAGATGTATTGGAATTGGCGATGTTTCGCGCTGCTGTTGGCGGTGTTTCTCATCTGCCTGGTAGGGCGCTTTGCGCGCGATTATCTGGGTCGCACCGCGATCAAATGGACCGACCAGGCGTTGATGAGCGTGCCGCTGCTCAACAAGATCTATGGCACTGTCAAGCAGGTCAACCAATCGTTTACGAGCAACAAAACGGCGTTCCAGCAGGTGGTGCTGGTGCCCTTTCCGCAGGCCGGCTCGCGCGCCATCGGCTTTGTCACCGGCGAACAAAAGAATCTGGGCGCGGAGAAATTGGTGAGTGTTTTTGTGCCCACCACGCCCAATCCGACCTCCGGCTTTCTCCTGTTGCTGCCGGAACGCTCGCTGGTGAAGCTGGACATGTCGGTGGCGGACGGGATTAAATTTGTCATCAGTCTTGGGGCGATTTCGCCCGGGCAGGCGGCCCATGCCATCGCGGCGCTGGCGCCGGCGGATGAGCCACAGGCTCCGGAAATATGAACAGCGAGCGGGCCAGCGGAGTGATCTTGCGCACGCGCCCGCTGACGGACAGCAGCCTGATCGTCCACTGGCTGACGGACGGTCTTGGGCGCGTGGCCACGGTGGCCAAGGGAGCGCGGCGTCCGAAGTCGCCGTTTCGCGGCCAGTTGGATTTGTTTTATCTGGCCGAATTGAGTTTTGCGCGGAGCCGGCGCACGGAGCTGCATACCTTGCGCGAGGTCAAAGTGCTGGAAACGCACCGCGGCCTGCGGCAGGACCTGGCCCATCTTCAGCAGGCCTCCTACTGCGCGCTGCTCATCGAACAGACCACGGAAATGGAAGCGCCGCTCGCGGCCTTGTTTCATCAATTCACGCGCCTGCTCGCCGTGCTCCCCAAGGAGCCGGCGCGGGCGCAGACGATTTATGCGTTTGAGATGAAGCTGCTGGAGGAGCTTGGCTTGAAGCCGGACCTGGCGGGGACGAAATTGAGCGCGGGCGCGCGGCAAATCCTGGAGCGGATGGAGGAACTGGAATGGGAGGCGGTTTTCCGGCTGCGGTTGAGCGCGGCGCAGACGGAGGAGATCGGCCAGTTTCTGCACGGCTTTTTGATTTATCACCTGGGAAAAATTCCCGGAGGCCGCAGCGCGGCGCTGGCGGGGAGCTGACCGGGCGCATTCCACATGCTTGGGTTCCCCTCTTAATCCTAATCTTAATCCTAATCTTAATCCTAATCTTAATCCCCCTGCTGCATTTGAAGATTAAGATTAAGATTAGGATTAAGATTAAGAAATCGGAAGAGATGACCCAAAACTGTGAAATGCGGCCGGGGGCTTGGCCGGGAGCCAAAAACTCCGTGCAAGGGGCGTCCCGCATGATATGCTGTTCCGGTGGAAAAGATCGTCCGCAAATTTCATTCCTTTGCCGAGGCGGAGAAGGCCGATTGCGAATTTTATGGCTCGCTCACGCCGGAACAGCGGCTGGAAATTCTTTTTGAATTGGTCGCGGCCCAACATCCCCATGCAACTGAGCAAAGACTTGAGAGAGTTTGTCGAATTATTAAACTCTCGGAAGATTAAGTACCTGCTGGTGGGCGGACACGCGGTGGCCTTTCACGGCCATCCGCGCTACACGGGGGATGTGGATTTTCTAATTGACACTTCGCCGGAGAACGCGGCGCAGGTGGCGGCGGCGGTCAGCGATTTTGGATTTGGCAGCCTGGGTCTGAAGGAGGGCGATTTTCGCGAGACCGAAATGGTCATCCAACTGGGGCGCGCCCCCAATCGAATTGACCTTCTGACGTCGGTCGCGGCGGTGTCCTTCGAGGAGGCCTGGAAGACGCGAGTGCAAGCGAGCCTGGACGGCTTGCCGGTCTGGGTGATCAGCAAAGATTTGCTGGTGCGAAACAAATTGGCCGCGGGGCGTCCGCAAGACCTGGCGGACGTGGCCAAGTTGCGTGCGATCAAATAGGCAGCACAAATGCCACCAGCGGGCAGTTGCTCTGGCGACGGTCTTGTCCAACAGGCAACCGCCGGTCAACGCGGGACGGCGGCGGCATTTTCCTGATCGGGTTCCCGCCATTTGCCGTGTTCGCGGATGAGGTCCACCAGGCGGTCCACGGCCTCGGCCTGGGGAATGTTGAACTTGACAGGGTTTTTGCCGACGTAAAGGTTGATCTTGTGGGGCGCGCCGCCGACGTAGCCGAAATCGGCGTCGGCCATTTCCCCGGGGCCGTTGACGATGCACCCCATGATGGCGATTTTCACTCCCTTCAAATGCGCGGTGCGCTCCTGGATGCGCTTGGTGACGGTCTGCAAATTGAACAGGGTGCGGCCGCAGGAAGGACACGCGACGTAATCGGTCTTGAAGGAGCGGCAGCCGACGTTCTGCAAAATGTTGTAGGCCAGACGCAGGCCCTGGCCCGCGCCCGGTTCGCCGCGAATCAGGATGGCGTCGCCAATGCCGTCCGCCAAGAGGGAACCGAGGACGACGGCCGCGCGGAGCAAGGCGATCTTGGGCTGCAGCGGCGCGGCCTCAAAGCGCAGGCAGTCCTTGAGCAGAATCGGGTTGTTGCGGCCATGGGCTTTGAGCTTGGCGGCGAGCAGGCGGAAGGCCGGGATGGCGGGAAGCATCACGCCGTCCTTGACCGTGAGCAACTGGCTGTTGGAGGCGACGGAGAAATCGGCGGTCGGATCCACCTCCTGCAGATTGAGCTCTTCATAGACCGCCTCGGGCCGGACATCATCCCGGGGCCGGATGCGCGGGGCGACTTTTTCCCAGGCGGCGCGGGTGAGGACGACGCGCACGGTCTGCTCGCCGCCGCATTTGCTGGATTGGCCCAGCGGAATTTCCGGCGTCCTGCGCCGGGTGAAGCCGAAGGGGTCGAAGGGGTTGGGAATGGCGGACTGGGGATCGCGGAGGGCGGATTTCAGGGCCAGGAAGTCGGTGCCGCCCTGGACTGTCAAGCATGGAATTTGCGCGAGCAGATCGGCGCAGACGGCGAGTTCGCGGGGGGAATCCTCGGTCAGGGAAACGCGGATGGTGTCGCCCAGCCCGTCGCACAGGAGGGAGCCGATGCCGATGGCGCTTTTGATGCGGCCATCCTCGCCTTCGCCCGCCTCGGTCACGCCGAGGTGGATGGGGTAGTTCCAATCCGGCCCCAGTTCCACCAGGCGGGCCACCAGGAGGCGGTAGCACTCGATCATCACCTTGGGGTTGCTGGCTTTCATGGAAAACTTGAAGTTGTGGTAATTGTGCCGGCGGGCGATGCGGGCGAATTCCAGGGCGCTTTCCACCATGCCCAGCGGGGTGTCGCCGTAACGGTTCATAATGCGGTCGCTCAACGAACCGTGGTTGGTCCCGATGCGCATGGCCCGTCCGAGTTGCTGGCAGAGCTGGACCAGCGGGGTGAACTGCTCCTCGATCCGCGCCAGCTCGGCGGCGTATTGGTCCTCGCTGTATTCGCGCACGGCGAATTTCTTCTTGTCGGCGTAGTTGCCGGGATTGACGCGCACCATCTCGACCCAGCGGGCGGCTTCCAGGGCGGCGTCGGGCTTGAAATGGATGTCGGCGACGATGGGAACGCGGCAGTGGCGGGCGCGGAGCTGGGCGACAATGTTCTTGAGGTTGGCGGCGTCCTTGACGGTCGGGGCGGTGATGCGCACGATCTGGCAGCCGGCGGCGACCAGTTCCAGAGTTTGCTTGACGCTCGCGGCGGTGTCCATGGTGTCGCAGGTGAGCATGGACTGTTTGACGACGGGGTGATGGCCGCCGAGGATGACGCCGCCGTTGGCGGGGTCGCCCACGATGACTTCGCGGGTTTTGCGTCGCGTGTAAAAGAAAGGCGACTGGCAGTAGCGCATGGTTATGGGGCCGGATTGACCGGGTGCGGGACGGGTTTGACGGTCTGTTCGATTTGAGATTCCTGGCTGAACAAAGCGCGGACCAGAGGCAGCCGGCGAAAATCGAAGAAGGTCACGTAAAGCATGAAGGAAATGAGCAGCACGGCAAAGATGGTGGTCGCGTATTCGACGACGCGAACGTCCAGGGGGCGGCGGCGGATGCGCTCCAAGATCGCCATCACGATGTGCCCGCCATCCAGAACGGGCATGGGCAGGAGATTGATGATCGCCAGATTGATATTGAGCATGACGAGAAAACCGAGCGCCAGCCGGTAATCCGTGTTAAATTTGACGGCGAGAAAACTGATGATCCCGACCGGGCCGGCCAGATCGCTGACCTTGACGCTGCTGGCGTGGGGATGGACCAGGGCGCTGATCGTGCTGGTCAATTGTTCGAGCACATCGCTGATCTGCGCCCAGGGCGTCGGATGCTCCAGCACGTAAACGTCTTTGCTGAAGCCGAAGTTGACGCCCAGCCGGCCTTTTTCCACCGTCACCTTCGTGGCGGGCGTGACCTCGACGGTCAGGGGCTCGCCGCCGCGGTTGACCACCAACGGGGTGGGATGCCCGGCGCACTTCTCCAGCAGATTGGTCAGTTGATTGAAACCGCTGATGGGCACTCCGCCAAAACTGACGATTTCATCGTTGGTTTGCAGATGGGCCATTTCGGCCGCGCTGCCGGGCTTGATGTTCTTGACGATGAGAAGATCGCGCGGGCCTAAATTGAACGTTTTGAGGTCAATCAGCGCCTTGAGTTCGGGGGCCTCGTTGGCGGCGGCCTTCAACAGGTAAGTGTTGGTCTTGCCTTCCCGCTTGATGGCGACGGGCAAGACATTGGTCAGCGCCACGGCCGTGATCTTGTTCACCTCGTCCCAGGTTTTGACCGGCTTGCCGCTGAC
>JBEKUQ010000052.1:0-8647 GCA_049514835.1 Verrucomicrobiota bacterium
GGCGCGTTCGTCCCCGCAGCGGCACCCCGACCGGCGAAAGCGGCGCCGCCTCCACGACCGCCGCGGCCGGTGTTCAGCCCGCGGAGGCCGCCGAACGTTCCGGTGTTGGTGGGCGGTTGCGGGAGCTTGTCGTTGAACCTCCTCGGGCCTGGCACGTTGGTTTCGCTCCAGACCAGTTTCTTCATCGCCTGTTCGGGCTTCACCCAAGGTCCGCCCGATTCGCTCCAGCCGGAGCAGCTAAAGATGGACATTTCCAATCCCAGCCGGTCGCACTCGGCGGCGGCATGTCGGACGGCGTCAAACCATTGGGGAGTGAAAAAGGTGATGGGGTTGGTGATGGCCTGCCCGCCGTCCTGGCCGATGTCGGCCATTTGCGCGCCGCCGATGCCGACGCGTTTCATCCATTCCAGGTCTTTGGTGATGCCTTCCTTGGTGACATTGCCGCCGGTCCAGTGCCACCAGACGCGCGGCTTGGCCGAGTCCGGCGGGTCTTTGAAACCTTGTGCGAGGGAGTTGGCCGGGCTTTGGGCGGAGGCCGCGCCAGCCAGGACCGATAGTCCGACGGCCATCGCTGCCTTGACGTGGGCCTTGCTTGTTTGATTCCTATCCATCAGGAGCATTAACACGCCAACGGGGCCAAACCACCGGCAGGAATCTTTGCGAACGTTCATACTCTTGTTTCGTCGCCGCATCCCGCCTTCCTTCGACAGGTTCCTTTGCAGGCGAAGCCCGTTTCTGATTCACGGGACGGCCCGACTCTCTCAGGCGAAGCCTGATGGGTCAAGCGCAAGTTGTCACGTGTTTCCTCCCGCAGTTTGAACTCCATCGGCAGTCAAACAAGGTGAACCCGCAACAAAAAGCCCACATCCCAAAGCGTGTTCCCTCCAGAAGGTGGGATTGACCTGACATCCACTGATTCCCAATGTCATAGCGGCGCCTTTACCAAGTCAGCGCATCGCCAGAAGCAAGCGGAAATCTGCATCAATTCGCCAGGGCGATCCCGATCAGAATCCCCAATGCTATGCAGACCAAATACCCGGCCCATGCCATTCCCTCAGGTTTGGCCGGACGGGGATATTCAGGTTGGATTCCAGAGGCCACCATTCGGTCGTAAAGATGGGGGTGAGTTTTAACGTTGCTGGCGCTCACCGCTGGCAGCAGGCTGTCGCAATAGAGCTTTTCCAAGGCCCGCGCATAAACTCCTTCTTCACCCTGGTTTTCTGACGCAATCTCGTCCGCCCTCTTTTCCATGCGCCGTGACAGTTTCCGCACTAGAATCGCGGAAAGCCAAATGAACCCCAAAATCGCACATACTGCCGAAGGTCCAAAGTTCGCGGCCGGCCGCAAAAAAATCAGAGGGTACAGAGTCAGGGAACCAGCAATGCGCCCGGCCAGGACGACCTTGGATTCCATCAAATGCGCCAGTTCGTGGGCGCAGACGGCGGAGATTTTACCGTCCGAAAGAATCTCCAACAAACGGGAGCTGAACAGGAGATCGCCCGTGGTCGTGATTGCAAACGCTTGCGCGAACGGCACGTCCAGAAGCCATGTGCCAGGCTCGCCGACCGCCATCTTGCCGGCGGTGCCGGCAACGATGCCCCGCAGCCGCTCGTCTGGGGCACGCACCATTCCGAGCCAACGAAAAAAGCGCAACAACAACCCAAAATTCCATGCCAGAATGAATAACAACACGGCACCGCCGATGACCGCCGTCGTCACACCCAGTTCATCGGGCATCGCCATGGCGCTGGCTACGAACACTGCCCAGAATCCCAGTCGAATCGTCCAGCCCACGCTGACCAACCGCAGCCAACTGCGAAAAGTAAACCGCGGAAAAATTTCGCGGTCCAACGGAAACGTCGCAAGGATGGCGCCGAGCAACCCCGCGACCGCCGGGAAGACAGAACCAGACCACGACTCCCACTGTGCCGCCACTTCCGCAACCGACAGACACGCAGGAATCACCAATATGATTGTCGCGCCCGACCTGCGCACCGGCCAGAGCAGGCGGGCTCGTTCCGTCCAATGCGCCGTCGAGGCCTTCCGCCACGGGATCGCCGTCAGCCAGTTAAGGCAAAACGTCAGGACACCCGATACGAGGAAGTTTATTGGGACAAGCAGCAAATAGCCGGTCACGAACTGAAGGTGGGCAAGCCGGGCATTTAATTCCAGCCAAATCCCGGCGAAGGGGCGCATCTCGGTTTTTGGCAGGGTCGGCGCGCTGCGCCGGCCGGGACGCCGCAGCACGGCGTCCCTACCTCGGAATTGTTTTCTTCAGCTCTCAGGTGACAGGCACTTGTTTGCCCTTGAGCGCCCTTTAAGACACCCACGCTATTTCATTCTGGAAGGCAGCTTGATGGTTTTGCCGTCAACCACGAACGTGCCGCAGCCATGATGATGGATGGTGCGGGGATTTCTTTGTGCGAGGTCTATCCACGCTTTCACCACCTCAAGGATGAAGAGGTTGTATGGTGTCGCGAGTTTGGTGTCGATCACCCTGCATTCAAGATTGGCGTAGCACTCGTCGATCAGCGGCGCATGCACACAGGCGGCATCGGACGGCGTCAGGCCGAACTCTTTAAACTTATCGGCGTTTCGCCCGGATGTGTTCCCGCAGGCCACCGCCTTTTTGGCCAATTCCACCGTCGGAATGTTGATGACGCATTCTTTGGTCTTCTTCAGTGTGTCAAACGTCTAGTTCCGGTTGCTGATGACGCCAGCCCGGATCGGCGGCTCGAAATCGATCATCATGTGCCACGACAGGGTCATGATATTCGTCCGCCCGCTGCAGGCGGTTGTGACCATGACAACCGGCCCCGGCTCGATCAGACGGTAAACCCGGGATAAGGGTAAGGATCTTTTTGCCACGACGGCATCTCCGTCGGCATCATTTCCAGGCAACAACTTCCGGTTGCTTGCGAGACACGACCGGGGTTTCGCCGGCGGGCACACCCACAATGATCGGCGCAATGGCCGTCATTTCAGCAGGGATTTTCAATTCGGCCTTCCACTCCGGCGTGTTCAGCGCCGAAACCGCTAAACCGATGACGCAGGTGCCAAGCCCTTGTGCGCAGGCGGCAAGCATCAGGTTCTCCGCTGCCAGCCAGCAATCTGCCACGACAAACGGCCCCTGCAATTTGCTGCAGATGATGATCAGCGTGCCAGCATTGTAAAAAACATGGAAATCCGGTTTGTTCACCAGATCAAGCGTATGCTTTGCATGGTGGGAATCGGACCCTTGTCCCGCGCTACGCAGCCGTTCTTTGGTGCTGTCCGACAAGCGGGTCAGCAGGTTCTTGTCTTGAATGACGACAAATGACCACGGCTCCTCGTGCATCGCGGTGGGAGCGTGAACGGCGGCATCGAGCAGCGCGCGGATGACGGCTTGGTCAATTGTCTGGAGCGTATAGTTGCGCACGGAGCGGCGATGATAAATGGCATCCAGCGCACTCATGGAAACTTCGGGCTTGGCGGCTTTCCGTGGGTTGGTCATAGTTTTCTCCAGACAGTCTTCATTCAACGTCGTTTGATGTCTTCGTGGATGAAAGCACCTTACAGCGTCGTCTTCCCCTCCGCCTTCACCTTCGCCCATCTCGCCTTGGCCGCAGCACTAATGGCCGCCCTCCCAGCCGCACTCATCCGCCTCTTGCCCTTCTTGACCGGCTTGGGTGTGGCCTTGGTCGCTTTCATCTTGGCCCAGCGCATCTTCCGCGCCTTCGCCAGAGCCTTGATCAGTTTGCGTCGGTGGGCGGCGGAGAGTTTGCGCTTCTTCTTCTTCGCCGGCTTGGAATCCGTTGCACTGGTCCCCTTAATGCTGGCCCAACGTGCTTTCGCAGCAGCCGACATCCTGGCTCTGACTGCTGCGGACCTGCGGCCTTTCTTTGGAGTTTCCCGGCTGGACGGGATTGGAATCTCACCTCCGCCAGCAATGGAAACGAGCCGGCTTTGCAGCGTTTCAATCTGCTCTTTGATGGCGAGGATTTGGTGAAGTTGGGTGGTCGTCAAGGTTGAAAGATTTGTCATGGGTAATACGTAATGCCGGGAGGGGTTTGGAGTCAATCACGGAGATCAAAGCCGGCTTGGCATGTCCGGTTTGGCCAGAACCAATGCAAGCCCCGGCTGGCGCCGGCATCGGCCCCGACCTGCAGAGCAAGTTGGATTTGCCACGGCCTGGCCCGTCATGGATGTTTATGGACGGCTTCCTTTGGCAGAATATTCCCCGAAGCTTGGAAGGGAAGTTTTTCTGGTTCGCAAACGATTCCCGCCTTTCCCAGATCGTTGTTCACGAACAGGCCGCCATCCACCACGTCAGCGACTGACAGGAACACGCCCGTTCCGCGCGCCGCCTTGGAGTTGCGAATCGAGACTTTGCCGCCTCTGGCAAGAGCTATCCAGAACACTGGCTGATTGCGCGGTTGTTCGCCGAAGCCGCCGATCGAATAGATTTCGTTTGGCGAAACGAAAAGGCGGATTCAATACCAAAGTTTTTAAACGCCAAGCAATGACCAACACCAACCCAACCCAAATCCACGCCACGGGCGAATCCTCCGGCTTTATTCCGGCTCCGTTCGACAAGGGCAAGGCCATCGCGGTCATCGGCACGAACGCGTTTTGTCCCGATGGCGCTTTCGATATATGAACACCAAAGATCTTCTCAGACTGGGCGTGCCTCTCGGCGAGGCGACGCGGCGGGCGACGGATTTTGTTGCCAAGTTCATTCTCGGTGGAGGAAGGCATGAGCCGGTTGACCTTTGGGTGAAACATGTTACTCTTTGCGCATGAAAACGATCACGATTCGCGATTTGCGCCAGCGCTGGCCGGAGGCGGAAGCGGCCCTGCAGGTGGAGGATGAAATCCTCATCACGCGCGATTCCAAGCCGGTGGCCAAACTGGTGCGCTTCGTCCCGCCGAAAACAAAACGCCCGCGATGGAATCCCGAAGAGCACAGGAAGTGGATCAAAAAGGTGTATGGAAACAAAGTGTTTCCCAGCATTGACGGGGAACTGGCGGCGGCGCGAGCGGATAGAAAATTGATTTGAGCGCATGATCTACACGGACACCAGTTGTCTGCTGAAAGTCCTCCGCCCCGAACCATTGAGCGAAAGCGTATGGCGCGCCATTCAAGGGGAATCCTCGGTAGTTGTTTCCGCGCTGGCGGAGTTGGAAACTCTGGTGCAACTCAAAGCGGCTTGGACAAGTGGCAGCCTTACACGCAACCAGTGGCGGCAAATGGAAGCCAAATTTGGCCACTTGAGAAATCAGCCACCGTTCGAGTTTCGCACACTTGCATCCGCGGTTTTCCACGTGGCTTTGCGTCAGCACCGGAATTCAGGCGATGGGCATTGTCGTTCGTTGGATCGCTTGCACCTCGCCGCCATGGAAGAGTTGAAGATTTCGCGCTTGATGACGCACGACGAAAGTCAGGCCAAGGCCGCCCTCGAAGCCGGTTTTAAAGTCGTTCGGCCGGGTCGTGATTGAATCCCCGTCCGGGCTTTTCCTCTTTTGCATTGAACACCAAAGATTTTCTCAGATTGGGCGTTCCTCTCGGCGAGGCCACGCGGCGGGCGGCGGATTTTGTCGCCAAATTCATTCTCGGCGGCGGCGACAAGTCGCGCCTGCACGAGGAAGTCGCAGCCATTGTCGCCAATCCGTCGGCCTTTGCGGGCGACCCGTTGCGGGGTGAATTCGCGACGGCGTTGCTCCATGCGCCGCCTCCTCCGCGCCCGGAACCTGTGAAATACCGGCAGTGGGGCGAAGGGCTGGAACACGAGGCGGTGATGCAAATGGAGAAGGCCTGTTTGCTGCCGGTTTCCGTGGCGGGGGCCTTGATGCCGGATGCGCACGTCGGCTACGGCCTGCCCATCGGCGGCGTGCTGGCCACGGAAAACGCGGTGATTCCTTACGCCGTCGGCGTGGACATCGCCTGCCGCATGAAGATGACGGTGCTGGATATTCCGGCGCGCGATTTGGAGCGGAAGCAGGACCGCCTGACCCGCGCCATCGAGGCGGAAACGCGCTTTGGCGTCGGCGCGAGTTTCAAGGAACGCCGCTCTCATGACGTGCTGGACGCGGATTGGACGATCAGCCCCGTCACGCAACAAAACAAGGACCGGGCGTGGTCGCAACTGGGCACCAGCGGGAGCGGAAATCATTTCGTTGAGTTTGGCCTGTTCACGGCGCACTCAAAAATCAACGATCTCGAGGCGGGAACTTATGTGGCGCTGCTCTCCCACAGCGGCAGCCGCGGCTCGGGCGCGGCGGTTTGCGATTACTACAGCAAGATCGCGTTCGCACAATTTGCGGACTTGCCCGGCGAATTGAAACGGCTGGCGTGGTTGTCGCTCGATTCGCAGGAAGGCCAGGAATACTGGAACGCGATGGAATTGATGGGGCGCTACGCCGCGGCCAACCATGCCTGCATCCACCAACACATCGCGGAAAACCTCGGCGCGCAGGTGCTGCTGGATTTGGAAAACCATCACAATTTCGCGTGGAAAGAAAAGCACGTCATCGGCGGCGTGGAACGCGAGGTCATCGTGCATCGCAAAGGCGCTACGCCGGCAGGCGAGGGAGTCCTGGGCATCATTCCCGGTTCCATGGCGTCGCCGGGATTTGTCGTGAGCGGGAGGGGAAATCCCGATTCGCTCAACTCGGCCTCGCACGGGGCCGGCCGCGCCATGAGCCGCAAAGCCGCCAACGAGAGATTCAACTGGAAGGACGTGAACCGATTTCTGCGCGAACGCGGCGTGACCCTCATCAGCGCCGGCCTGGATGAAGTCCCGATGGCCTACAAGAACATCCGCGAAGTGATGGCCGCGCAAAGCGACCTGGTAACGACGCTTGGCCAGTTCGATCCGAAACTGGTGAAGATGGCGCCCAGCGGCGAACGACCCGAAGATTGACCCTGGCGCCAGTTCGACATCCCGCTTGCCAAAGAGCGTCAAGTATTGTTCGATTCCGGCGAGAGGCTTCGGCCGGCGCGGCCCGCGGCGCGAGGGGGGAAGGCCGCGGGAGGGCGGAAACCGGTGTTCAGAGGCAGGGCGGTTTGGCCGATGAGAACGGTGTGGGAACGCGCCTTGTTGAATATGTTTCGAGATAAAAAAGTGGTCGTGGTCATGCCGGCATACAATGCGGCCAAAACGCTGGTCCAAACCTACCACGAGGTGATGGCGCAGGGCGTGGTGGACCGGGTGATCATTGTGGATGACGCCAGCCGGGATGACACGGTGGCGGTGGCGAAGCAGCTTCCCAACACCGTCCTGTTCTCGCACGCGCGGAACCTGGGTTACGGAGGAAATCAAAAAAGCTGCTACCGGCTGGCGATGGAGGAGGGGGCGGACATCATCATCATGGTGCATCCGGATTCGCAGTACACGCCCAAGCTGATTCCGGCGATGGCCTCGCTGATTGCGGCCGGGCTGTATCCGTGCGTGCTGGGGAGCCGGATTCTGGGCGGCTACGCGTTGCGCGGCGGGATGCCGTGGTGGAAATACGCGGCGAACCGGCTTCTCACGGCGGCGGAGAACCTGCTGCTGGGGGCCAAGCTGTCGGAATACCACACGGGTTACCGGGCGTTTTCGCGGGAGATCCTGGAACGGCTGCCGCTGGCGGCGAATTCGGATGATTTTGTGTTTGACAATCAAATGCTGGCGCAGATTCTGTGGGCCGGGTTCACCATCGCGGAGATCAGTTGTCCGACCCGGTATTTTGCGGAGGCTTCCTCCATCAATTTCCGGCGGAGCGTGACGTACGGTTTCGGCTGCCTGGCCACCGGGCTGCGCTTCCGCCTGGCGAAGTGGGGCGTGCTGCCCTCGCCGCTGTTTCCGCCACAGGCGGCGGCCCCGCGGCGGCCGGGGGACTGAATGGCCGCACCGGGGGCGGGGGAAGGCGGTGCGGATTGCGGATTGGGGATTGGGGAATGCGGAATTCGAGAGCGCGAGCCTGCGCGCCCTCACCCGGCTTCGCCACCCTCTCCCGCTCCCGCGGGCGAGGGTCGGAAGGATTGCGGATTGCGGATTGGGGACTGACCGCCCGGCCAAAGGGAACGAGGGCCGGCAGCGTCTTGACGTGGCGGAAGGCGGTTGCATAATTGGGGGCGAAGGCGGCCCTGGCCCGCCTAAAAATAGTTTGACATGAACGCCCCGTTGCAGGTGGCCGTGACCGGCCCATTCGATGACCAAGGCTCCAGGACGCTGCGCTTTTTGCAGGAAGCCGCGCGCCTGGGCGAGGTGACGGTGCTGCTTTGGCCGGATGACGCCGCGCTCGCGCTGGACTGGAAGCCCCTGCAATTTCCGCTGGCGGAGCGGGCCTATTTTTTGCAGGCGCTGCGTTATGTGAAGCGGGTTGTGCCGGTCAAGGGCGAGGTCCTGGCCCATGCGCTGCCGGCTGTGCCAGGCTTCAGCCCCGATCTTTGGGTGATCGAAGAGGGGCGGGCCGGCCCGGCGCAACGGGCGTTTTGCCAGCAGCAGGGGTTGGCCTGCCGCGAGCTGGGCGGACAACAGTTGCGCGGGTTTCCCCCGGCGGAGATAGCGCCGGCCGCGGCCGGCGCGCCGCGAAAGAAGGTGGTGGTGTCGGGCACGTATGATTGGTTCCACTCCGGGCATGTTCGCTTTTTTGAGGAAGCGAGCAGTTACGGCGATCTTTATGT
>JBEKUQ010000053.1:0-8611 GCA_049514835.1 Verrucomicrobiota bacterium
GCAACGTGATTTATTCCTTCCACTGCTACGATCCATTCACCTTCACACACCAGGGAGCCACTTGGGATGGCGATAGCGTCAAGCCTCTGCGCGGCGTGCCCTACCCCTCCAGTCCCGAGGCGGTGGCGCCGCTGCTGCCCGCCTTGGAGGCGTCGCCCGCGTCCAGGAAAATGGTGGAGACGTACGGGAACGAGCGCTGGAACAAGGAAAAACGGGCCGCCCGCTTCCGTCAGGGCATTGATTGGGGCGCCATCCCTCTCCGCCGACGTGAAGGGCGACGCCTACGAGGGACTCTTGCAGAGAAACGCCGAGGACGTGAAAGGTGGGGCCGGCCAATACTTCACACCGCGCCCTCTTGCTTCCGCGATGGTGGAGGTGATGGTGCCCCGGCCGGTCCAGACCATGTGCGATCCGGCCGGCGGCACGGGCGGCTTTGTCCTGGCCACGCATGATTACCTTGCAAAAAATCATGCGCTGGATCGCGCCCAGAAGAAGCTGCTCAAGAGCGGGACGCTCTTTGTGGTGGAATTGGTGGACGCCGTCGCCCGCCTTTGTTGCATGAACCTCCTCCTGCACGGAATCGGCGGGTCTGAGGCGGACGGCCCATCAGGCACCAATGAAGTGCCAATACAGGTCCGGGACGCGCTGGCCGGCAAGCACGGGGAATACGACCTTGTGCTGACCAATCCGCCCTTCGGCAAAAAGAGCAGCGTCACCATCGTCAACGACGCCGGCGACACGTCCAAGGAATCGCTCGTCATCAATCGGGACGATTTCTGGGCCAGCACGAGCAACAAGCAACTCAATTTCCTCCAGCACGTCTTCTCCATCCTCAAGCAGCACGGACGCGCCGCAGTGGTGGTGCCGGACAACGTCCTCTTTGAAGGCGGGGCGGGCGAAACCGTCAGGCGCGAACTGATGAAGCAGGCCGATGTACACACCCTGTTGCGGTTGCCCACAGGCATTTTTTACGCCCAAGGCGTCAAGGCCAACGTCCTGTTCTTCGACCGCAAACCCGCCCAGGAAAAGCCCTGGACGGAGAAGCTCTGGATTTACGACCTGCGCACCAACCTCCATTTCACCCTCAAGGAAAGCACCCTCAAGCGCACCGACCTGGACGATTTCGTCAAGTGCTACAACCCAAAGAACCGCCACGAACGCAAGGAAGGCGAGCGTTTCAAAGGCTTCGCCTACCACGACCTGATGAAGCGCGACAAAGTGAACCTCGACATTTTCTGGCTGAAAGACGACGCCCTGGAAGAATCCGCCAACCTCCCCGCCCCCGAGATCATCGCCCAGGAAATCACCGACGACCTGGAAGCCGCCCTCGAACAATTCGCCACCATCGCCGACGACCTGAAGAAATAATGAATCCAGCGTCCACAGATGGTTTTTCGGCGAAATTCGTTTACCGGGTGATTCGGAGGCGGGCGCCGACCTTCGCCGTGATCTTCGCCGGGCTGTTTACGATCCTCGCCATCGCGCAATACCTCTTCGTTCGCCACGGAGTTTACAAATCATCAGAAATACAGTCGCAACGCTGGGCAGACCAGGTCGCCACGGAGATTGATTATAAAGACAAATGGGACTTGACCGCACACCGCCAATCAGAAGACGTCCAAGCGCCGCATATATATGTGTTCACGTCAGGCGGAACCGTGTTGGAAATGACCGGATTTATTCCAGGGCTGATTGGCCGGGTCAAGCTGCTCGAGGATTCGATTTTTGATGGACCAAAGACGGTGACAGTGGCGGAAACGGGGGAAGTTTGGAGAGAGTTTGCGATTAGAGTCAAAGGCGGCATTGTTGCGTTGGGAATATTGAAGCCCCAAGAGGTGAACGCACCAGATAATGTGCTGAAAAGCACGGCTCGTGAATTCGGTTCCACCATCGAAGAGGCGGCCAAGGTCCGCACCCGGCAAATACCAGGTTCGATTGATTATGCCGTCATTGATGATACGGACAATCTGCTTTTCGAGGCCGACTGGTTCCCCCTCAAAGTGGAGGCCGGTTCAATTTCCGAGCTGGCAAGCTCATCCGGGAAGATCCAGAAAGGTGGCAAGTCGTATATCACCGCTTCAAAATCCATTCTGGACTCGAAAGGAAACAGCGTCGGCACAATCATCATACCCAAAGAAATCACGGCCGAGGAGCACGTCATCCGCCAACACATCGTTTTCAACGCGGTTGCGACACTGGCGTCCTGGCTGGCCGCCCTGGCGGTGGTGGTTCTTTTCCTAGCGATAGAGGATTGGACGAAGCGTCCCCAAGCGGCCTCGCTCGAAGATGCGCTGAAAAACGGCGAATCACCATTGGTTGAGTTCAAAGAAGGGCACGCGAATGTGCCGCTCCAAAGAGCGATTGCCGCATTTGCGAACACAGACGGAGGAACGATCTTTCTGGGAATAAAAAATACGGGCGAAGTTGTCGGGGTGGATTGCGACACACCGGAGAAAAGGGACGATGAACTCAAGCGGGTGCGCAACATAACAATGCAGCTAATCAGGCCGGTGATTTCGGTGCAGGTGGAATTCATCAGCTACGCGAGCATGACGGTCGTGCGGATTTTTGTTCCTCGAGGTGAGCAGCCGCTTTACTTTTTGGACCATGAGATCTATGTGCGCGAACAGAGCTCAAGCATGAAAGCCACGCCTGAGCAAGTGGAGAGAATCCTGACCAGATTCTATAAATGAATTTGGTCGGGATGCGGCGATTGTATCGCTTGAGTGGATGGACGCTCATCCGCGCCCTGCAATGCCCGGGGAATGGTCATCTCCGTGATTGACTTCAAACCCCTCCCGGCATTACAAATTCCGCCATGACCAATCTTTCAAATTTGACGACAAGCCAACTCCACGAAATCCTGGCCATC
Organism: Verrucomicrobiota bacterium; assembly: GCA_049514835.1. GTDB lineage: Bacteria > Verrucomicrobiota > Verrucomicrobiia > Limisphaerales > Palsa-1400 > JBEKOF01. Next base: position 2,873 of record JBEKUQ010000053.1, read on the forward strand.
AAAGAGCAGATCGAAACGCTGCAAAACCAACTCGATTCCATTGCTGGTGGAGGTGGAGTTCCGACTCCGTTCACCCCGGAAGCCTCAAAGAAAGGCCGCGGGTCCGCTGCTGTCAGGGCCAGGATGTCGGCTGCTGCGAAAGCACGTTGGGCCAAGATTAAAGGGACCGGGGCCGCTGATTCCAAGCCGGCCAAGAGGGGGAAACGCAAACTCTCCGCCGCCCACAAGCGCAAGCTGATCAAAGCTCTGGCCAAGGCACGGAAAATGCGCTGGGCCAATTTGAAAGCCCAAAAGGCCACATCCAAACCGACCAAGAAGGATCGGCGGAGCAGTCCGGCAGTGAGGGCCAAACTTAGGGCGGCGGCCAAGGCGAGATGGGCGAAGGCGAGGGCGGAGGGGAGGAAGACGTTGGATAATAAAAGTTGATCGCTGGTGAATTTTATGAAGAGAGCTGGAAAATGTCCGAAATGCGGTGGAACAGACCTCATCGCCGATGCAATGGCGATTGGTCGCGGATACGAAATAACTATCGCCAAGTTCCAGAAGCCCGCCGCACTAATCTTCAAGGGGAAGCAATCCACCACCGTGTCTGCATGGATGTGTTCCACTTGCGGCTTTATCGAGTTATACGCTAACGATCCTGAAAAATGAAATTACCAAGAGCCTGACAATCGCCGCCCGCGAACCGCCGCCCGGGCTTCCGTTCTCTCCATTATGAGCAGCCAAAAGCCCGGCTGCGGCTTACCGAATCAGAGAATTATTGTCCAAAACAAAAAGCTGTCCAAGCGGATACGCAAAAGGTCACCTGACGGCTAAAGAAAAGGAGACCATCCAAAAGATGAACTCCTTTCCCCCACCCTCAAGCTGCAATCCTCCTCACCCTCTCCTCAGCGACATTTGAAGTGGCCAACCGCGCCCTCCCCTTCGCCCAATTCCTCAACCCGGTGATCTGCTCCGCCATCAAATTCGGTGAGCACTTGTTCATCTCGAACCCGGTGAAGAAGGTTGCGGCACAAATTCACCATCACTGTCCCTGAACGCGAAAAAACTGCTGGCGTTCGTGATGGGCAGGGTCGCGTTCTGGCTGCTCGTCGTCAGCACGCCGCTCCAGATGCTGGGAGCCCGCGTCTCTGACTGTTGAAGGAGATACGGCCCCAAACCACCAGTCCAGGTCAAACTCACGTTCGTGCCCGTGAGCGTGGTGGTGATCCAAATTGGCTGTGACACCGTGATCACCACCGCATCGTAAGCCACGGCATGGATGCCATCATTGGCGCTCAGCATCAATGTGTAAATGCCCGGCGCACTGAAGTTCGCCGTTGTGGCCGCCTGCGTTGCGTCGCCAAACATCACGGTGCCGGGACCGGAATAGAGCTGCCACTGGACCGTTGGCGCTACGCTGCTGAAATTCACCGACCCTCCTGATTGATGCGCTGCGCGTACGCCGCGCCCGCTGCAGTCATCCAGCCGGCCAATACCATTGGAATAATCGCCCGCATCACAACCCATATCGTAACCTGTTCCGGGCGAATTGCTAATTCTCAAGGAATCATTCCTTTTCTTATCCTTGCAACCCGGCATAATTTGGGGGATACCAGACCACAACTTGTTGGAACTGATCTAAATGTCTTGTCAATGAGTACATATAGAAATTGGTTTATCGCCGGAGTCGCCGCCGTTTGCTTCGTCACGGGAATCGCGCTCTCACATCTGATTGAGCCTGGCGTCCGCGTCCAAAAAGTGACGCTCGCCGAGGACACGCCTGCGCTTAAGTTCCTTCCTGCCGGGCCGGGATCGCATCCCGTGGCATTGCTCGCCCACGGGCTAACAGCCTCGAAGGAAACGCTTTTCGTTATGCAGAAGCACTCACGGCGGCCGGATTTGTATGCTATGCCGTTGATCTTCCTGGACATGGAGCGTCGCCGCGTGCGTTTACTATGATGGACACCGTGCATACGCTGGAGGCGGTTGCACGCGAGGTTGGTCCGGTGGATGTTTTCGTAGGCCACTCGATGGGTGGCTCTACGGGAGGCGAGGCAGTGCGGGAAGGCGGGATGAAACCGGGGCTTTTCATTGCTGTTGGTTCCTGGCCCGTCTTGGGCGATCATGCCCCACCGTTGCTTCTGCTGTTAGGCCGGTTCGACAAGGGGGTTACGCCGGCAGCGCTGGCATATCTGAAGACGCGAACGGACGCGCGTTTCCAGGCGTCCGTGTCGTACCGGTCGCGTTCCAACGCCTTGTAACCTGGCAGTCCCTTCGTGCCCTTGTCCTCGTTGTCAAACGCAATCACGATCTTCCTGGGGTTGCATTCCTCCTTCACCTTGGGGTTCCTCGACATTTGAATCCCGGGGATTGCCGCCACACCCACCGCCGGCCCCAGCACCGCCGCCAGCGCCCGACCCGGAGGACCAGCAAAAGGCACCCCACGAGGAGGTGGAGCATACTGCGGGCTGTCAGTTGCCGGAGTTTCACGTCGGCTGTGACCCGGGCGGGGACTGAATCCGCGGGTAATTCAACCTGTTTCCGCCTCCAGACCACGAAGGCCACGGGCGGCCCATAGGCTCTGAGACTGATTATCATACGCTATCACATACTACTAAATGGTACCAATTGAACAAAAAAGTTGTAAAAAATAACAAATGCTGTATTTTAAGCTCAAAATGAACCATTTGACCCATGGAAAACAGTGAAAATACAAAGAAAATGAAGTGGTATTCGGTCCGGGAAGCCGCCGAATATCTGGATGTGGGAGAGCCGACCCTTTACCGCTGGATGCGCGAAGGCAAAATCACCTTCCGCAAGGTCGGGGATTCCACGCGATTCTGGCAGGAGGACCTGGATTCGGTCATGCAAATTACCTACAGCACGAACGACCTGGATAAAGCGCGGGCCGTGTGCCCGGTCTGCCGCCACGACGAATTGGTGGAAGGCAAGGTGCGCGGCGCCGGACTGGTATATTTCGTGCCCAAGAAGACGAAATTCTGGACGCTCAAGGACAGTTTCGTCGAAACGACCGGGCGGATGTGTACGCGCTGCGGGGCGATTTCCTGGTATGGCGACGCCGCCAAACTGGCCAAACTCCGCGTCCCATCGCCCTCGAAGGAGACCAACCAGCCCGCCCCCTCGGAGGAAGAAGCGGCTTCTTGAATCGCGCCCACCTGTCCCGCTCACTCGGGGAGCGGGGGCTTGGTTTCAATTGCCTTTCCAGGCCGGCCCCTTTTGCGATTTTGCATCACAGGCAACGCGAGCTTTCCGGAAGGCGGCGAGGGTTCCAAGGCCGAACAGGGCGAAGCTCCCGAGCAAGGTGAGCAAGCCGTCGGGCGCACGCAGCAAACTCTGTCCGCCAAGGTAGAGCGGTCCCCAGCAAACCACCGCCACCGCGCTGTAAGCGATCATCGGCGGCCCCCATTCTCCGAGGAGGACGCGAGCGCCGGCATAAATGCCAAGAACCAAGGCGCCGCAGGCCAGGGTCGCATGGAGGGCGTTGGACGGCTCGACCGCCACCCACCCGATGGTGTGAGCCAACCAATACAATCCGCACAAAATCCGGGCGGTCGCGGCGTCCGACGAACCATCGGTCTTCCAGCGGTAGCTGTGCAGAAACATGAAGATCAGACCCACCTGAACGGCGAGGTTCAGGCTGGTGATTGTAACGGGGAGCAGCCGGGCCAGGCCCAACGCCAGACAAATGCCCCCTGCGATGCCCAGCTTGGCCCGGGCTGACAACACGGCCCATCCGATGATGTAGAGCAAGCCGCCACCCAGGAACGCCGGGACAGGGTCCAAGTTTCCGGGTTTTCCGCCAAGCACGGCGGGATGCGGCATGAAGACGCACACCGACAGCACGGACAGGGTGCAGAGATGGCGGGCGAGGCGGTCGCGCCGAAAGAGGGCGATGGCACCGCAGGCCAGCGCGTTCAAAACGGCCAGGGCAAGGCACATTGTCCAGCGTCCGGTCCAGGAGGAGGCCAACACGATGAGCACGGGCGGGAACAACAAAACTCTCTGCAAGGTGGCGCGAGCGTTCTCAGGGGCAAGGTTGTCACGATGCCACCAGAGCATCCACGCAGCCATCCAGACGGCGGGGGCCAGCCAGGCGACGCGCCACGGCAAGCCGTAAACATAGCCGATGCAGCAGAGGTGAACGCAGGTTCCGGCAATCCACATCAAGAGGGCCAGCAGCGGGAATGACCGCCAGGAAAAGAACGGCACTTCCTCGTTTCTCATCATGGCCGTCACCAAGGGACGGACGGGCAACAAAGCGCCCAGGGCGACAACGGCCGGGATGATCCAATTCCATTGCAAGGACATCAAGGTCAGACCCCGGCCATCCCAAATTGGAACGGATACGTCCTTGTGCAGGAGCCGGACGAGGAGGGGCCAGACGAGGTTAAAGCAGAGGAGCAACGCCCCCGACCAGAGCAGCGACGCGGGCATATTCAGCTCTGTGAGCCAGCGTTTCAGCGCGCCGACGCGCAGCAGGGCCAGGCCGCAACCGGCAAGGCACAAGGCAAAGGCGATCCAGTTTTGCAGGAGAAGGGCCTGGCTGACGAGGAGGAAGGGCACACAGATAAAGAGGTTCTCCAAGCCGATGAGCAGCCCGGAATCGTACCAGATGCGGCGGCGGGCCAGGACAATGGCGGTGCCGGCGAGCAGCAGTTCATAGAACTGAAAGGAGGAGAAGTTAAAGAGGAGCTGGGGAAGCTCGCCCGTGAAAACTCGCGAGTCAAGCGAGAGCCGGCGCATGCTCCAGAGCAGGAGCGCGGCGCTGATGATGTAAAACGGATTGCGGGCGAGCAGAATCCACGTCCAGCGCCGGATTGCCCCCCAGACATCATTGGGCGCGGCGACGGGCGGCGGCGCAGATGGAATCGGTGGGATCGGACTGGGAACGAGATCCGTTGTCATAAGTTCTCCTTTCATTAAAAAGCGGTGGCATAAAACCAGAGCTTTGTGTTCATTGACTATCCTTTACTACAGTTTTATCATATTTGCAAGCAAATTCTTTCATTGTTACAAAATAGCGTCTTTTACTATCGTTTCTCACCGGAAATTCCTCGGCGGATAATGCGCCGCAACCACAAAAAGGAGCCGGTGGAAATCCGCGTGGTGGAGCTTTATTGAGCTTCCGGTGATTGCCGGGGGCCAGACGCCGTCGTCTAATTCCGGCGACCTTACTATTGTTCGCCAAGCCAAGAGCATGGCCTTCCACTTCGCCAGGGCCGCGGTCGGATTGGCGGTGACACAGCCGGCGCCAGCCTCCGTGAAGTTCTCCAATGGGTGAGAGGTTATCGGGTCCAGCGCGGTTTGACGAGGCTGCACCTCTCAAACCTGAAGTCCGAATAATGCGCTCCCGAAAACGAGGCCGAGAATCCGGGGGCTTTATGACAAGCGCCACCACCGTTGCTGCTGGCCTTCATTGATTCACCGCGAGCCGCATCGGCACGATTACACCGTCAACAGAGGCGGCCAGTTTCCTCTCGTACTCCTCCAAAGTCGGGATCACCACCTGGGCTTTCCTGGTGTAGGCGCGATGCACGGCCTTGCTCTTGTGCCCCAGAGCCTCCTGGGCGAACCTTTCCGGGTAGCCGCATGTCCGGGCACGTTCCGCCCATGCGTAGCGGTAGCTGTGCAGGGTGATGCCGGTAATCATCAACCGGCGGCAGCAACGCTTAAACTCCGTCGCCCGGTGCGCCTCCCGCATTTTTTGCAGTTTGGGAAAGAGCGGCCCCACATGCG
>JBEKUQ010000054.1:0-8444 GCA_049514835.1 Verrucomicrobiota bacterium
TTTTATTGCAAGGCCTTCGGCATCGAGTCGCCCAAGAGCCACGGGGTGACGGGGATGGACGTCAACGGGCTGATGGCGGCGAAACGGTTTCGGGAGATCGCGGAATACTGTCTGCGGGACGTGCAGGCGACGGTGCTGCTGTATAGGATTTGGAAGGAGCGGCTGGCGGGCGTAAAGTAAAAGTTGCAGTGTCCTAATTTGTTGTAGAGTCGAGCCGGTGGCTCGAATCGGCGCACAGCGCCGACTCTACAACAATCAAATTGGGACACTGGCGCAAAAGAAGAAGATTTGAAGCAATGACGATGGCCAAAACTCATAATGGACGCGGGCCGATCGGCAAGCTGGCGCAAAGGCCGGTGGAGCTTCTGGTCTGCTTCGCCGTGAAGGAGGAAGCGCGGTTCTTTGCGAACCAGATGGTCTACCGGCTTTTCCCGCGCTACCGCCTGCCCGGGGGCGATGACCTCAGCAAGGCGGCGCAACGGCCGCTCTATCAGGTCTGGATAACAGGGATGGGCCGGCGCAACGCGTCGGAAGGAATTCGCCAGGCCATCGCGATGGTCCAACCCAAACGGGTGATCACTTCCGGGTTCGCCGGCGGATTGAATCCGAAACTGAAGTTCGGGACGATTGTCTATGACGAGGATTTCGACGCCGGGTTTGGGCCGCAACTGGAACAGGCGGGAGCGGTCCGGGGCAGCTTTTACTGTCATCGGCGCGTGGCCATCACGGCCAGCGAGAAGGCGGCGCTCTGGCAAGCCACCGGGGCGGACGCGGTGGAGATGGAATCGAGCGTGATCCGGAACATCTGCCGGGAGCAGAAGATACCGAGCGCGACGATCCGGGTGATTTTGGACGACGCCAGCCGGGATTTGCCGCTGGACTTCAACGCGATGATGACGCCGGAGGACCGGATCCATTATCCGAAATTGATCTGGGCGGTGTTGAGCCGGCCGGGGCGGATCGGGCAGATGATGGAGTTTCAGCGGCAAACGGTGGAGGCGTCGCGCCAGTTGGGGGCGGCGCTGGCGGAACTGCTGGGCGCGAAGCGGAGTTGAGGCGGCAAAGAGATGCGAGGTCCGATCATCCGGGCGCAACTGTGAAGGCCATTGAGAATTGAAAATTGAGAATTTGTCATTGGTAATTGAAAAACCCGTCCCCAATTGCCAATAACAAATTTGCAATGACCATTTCTCAATCGTGACTGCTCAGCCCACCATGGCAGGGTGAGACCCCGTCGAGCCATGACTCGATTTCCCTGGAAAAAATCAGGGCTCGATGGAGTCTCGCCCTGCGGTTTTGCCGCCGGCAAATCGGAAGTCATTTTTGCACGGACCCCTACCTGGCGCCGGCGGGCGGAACCGCCAGGATGGTTGAGCCGGGCGGAGGGCCTGTTTTATGTTTGACAGCTTCGCTGTAGCTGGTGAGGAACGCGCCCAGAGTGATGAGGATCACCCCCGCCCAGCGCACGGCGGAAACCGGTTCGTCCAGTATAAATTTTGCCGCCAGGGTGGCGACGATGAAGCCAATGGAGGTGAGCGGCCAGATGAGGCTGACGTCGCGCTGGGAGAGCAGGTAAAGGAAACATCCAAAAAAGGCCGCCTCCAGGGCGACGCCGAGGATGATCTTGGGGTTGGTGAAGCCGGCCTGGACGACGCGGACCATGGCGGAGGCGGTCACCTGGCTGGGCAGGTTGATCTGGTTCAGGCCGCCTTTGATAAAGACCACGCCGATGTTTTCAAGGATTGCCGCGATAATTAAAATAACAATGATTTTGGCCATAATTAAAGGTCCTGGTAGCGGATCAATTGGATGCCCAATTGGGCCGCCAGCGATTTGAGGGTTGGATTGATCAGGGCGTCAAATTCATTCCTAAATTGATCGAGGGAGGGATGGGAGTAAAGCTCCGAATCACCCGGCGGCAAGGCCGGCAGGAGTCTGGCCAGGAACGGCGCGTCCACGCGGGCGTTCTGCAACAGGCCGAAGACGACGCGGGTGTGGCGGATGCCGCGGCGGAGCAGCTCGGGCCGGGCGCGGGCGGAAAGGAGGCGGAAGATGGCGGCGTGGCTGAGGCGGTAAAGCCACCGGCCCGAAGCGAGCCGGGCGTTGAGGCCGAACCAGTCGTCGGTCAGGCGCAGGGCGGTGATGCCCCGGCCTTGGGCGTTTTCCATGAGGATGCCGAAGACGACGGGGTGGAGATGGAAATGAAGATGGCCGTTGACGTGATCGAGGGCGAGGCCGGTGGCGCGGAATTTTTCAAATTGGGCGGCGATTTCCAGGCGCAACTGGGCGCGGCAATTGGCGGAGGCGAAGCAGCGCCAGCCGGCGGCGACAGGGTGGTTGGAGAATTGGCGGCGGGCATTGACGAGCCGGGGGATTTCTTCGGGAGGCAAGGCCGAGGCCCCGCAAACCAGGGTGAGATGCAGGCCGACACCCAGGCCGGGGTTGGCCCGGGCCAGGGCGACGGCCTGCTCCGCATACGGTTCATTGACCATGAGGCTGGCGCTGGTGAGGATGCCCTCGCGATGGGCGCGAAGGACGGCCTGGTTGATGGACGGGGAGCGGCCAAAATCATCCGCATTGACCACGAGGCGCCGCGGCGGCGGCGGGCTGGTTTGGGATGTTATACTTGTCAACGTAATCAAGGCCAGGAGCATAACCACAAAGCCGGCGAAGATCGTGCAAAAAATTTCCGGGGGGGGGCACGTCGGGCGCATTTCAGATTTTTGGGTGAGTCTCGCCGACGAATCGCAGCTTTAAACTTTCGCTCTTCTGAATTGTCCAAATCTTAGAGGATTGCTTCGCCAGCACGACTCGCCCAAAGAAGAAAGGAGTCCTTCTTTTCACGCGGCGGGGGCCTGGTCTTTGCGGAGGTGTTGATGGGACTCAAAGACGGGATAGAGCAAGGGGAGGATGAAGAGGGTGAGAATGGTGCCGGTGATGAGGCCGCCGATGATGACGACGGCAAAGGGCCGGGCGGTTTCGGCGCCGACGCCGGTGGAAAGGGCCATGGGCAACAGGCCCAGCAACGCCATGAGGGCGGTCATGACCATGGGCCGCACGCGCGAGGCGGCGCCTTCCATGATGGCCTCGCGCAAGCCCATTTCCTCACGGCGCAATTCCCGCACGCGCGTGACCAGGATGACGCTGTTCTGAATGGAAACACCGAAGAGGGCGACGAAGCCCACCAGGGCGGCGACGGAGAGGTTCAAGCCGGCCAGGGGCAGGGCGAGCAGGCCGCCGACGGCGGAAAAAGGAACCGTCAATAAAACGGCGGTGGCCAATTTGGCGGAATCGAAGGCGACGAAGAGCAGGAAGAAAATGGCCAGGATGGTGAGGGGCACGACCACGGCCAGGCGCTTTTCCGCGCGCCGCTCGTTCTCGAAGGAGCCGGTCCATTCCAGGCGGTAGCCGGCGGGCAGGCGCACGGCCGCGTCCACCCGGCGCTGGGCCTCGGCGACGACGGAACCGAGGTCGCGATCGCGCACGGAAAGTTTGATGGCGATGCGCCGCTCGTTTTCCTCCCGTTCGATGCGGGACAAACCGGCCTTGACGTTGACGGCGGCCAAATCGCCCAGGGTGAGGTGTTCGCCGTTGGACCCGAAGAGGGGGATGCGGCGGATGGACTGGACATCGGCCACCGCGGCCGGGGCGAGCTTGACGACGAGGTCGAAGGTGCGGGCGCCTTCGAGCACCTGGGTGGCGGTTTGACCGCCCATGGCGGTGGCGACCACGGTCTGAAGGTCGGCGACGGCCAGGCCGTAGCGGGCAATGGCGGAGCGATCAATGGTGATCTGGATTTGCGGCTGGCCGAGCAGCAGATCGGCGCCGACATCGGCCGCGCCGGGCACCTTGTCAATAATCGCGGCGATTTGGTCGGCCAGGGCCTGGAGGCGGACGGGCTCGTCGCCGAACAATTTGATGGCCAGCTCGCTCTTCACGCCGGAAACGGCCTCGTTGACGTTGTCTTCGATGTATTGGCTGAATTGGGACTGGAGGCCGGGAATTTCGCGGAGGTTGCGGGCCATGGCCTCGCAGAGGGCGTCGCGGTTGCGGGCGGTTTTCCATTCTTCGCGCGGCTTGAGGCCCACGCTGTATTCGGAGACGTCCCAGCCGTTGATGTCGGTGCCGTCATCGGGCCGGCCGAGCTGGCTGACGACGCATCGCACCTCGGGAAAGGAGGCCAGGCGGCGGCGGACATTCTGGGTGATGACGGCGGACTCGGAAGGGGAGATGGACTGGGGGGCGAAGGTGCGGACCCACAGGTCGCCCTCGTCGAGCTTGGGGAGGAATTCGCTGCCGAGGGAGAAATAGCAGAGGGCGCCGGACGTCAACAATATAAAAGCGGCGGCATAGACGGGCGCCGGCGCCCGCAGGGCCAAACTCAGGGCCGGGCGATAGAGCCGCACCAACTGCCGGACAATCCAGGACTCGCGGGCCTCCCGGCTTTTTCCCGCGGCAAAGCTGGCCAGGGCGGGGACGACGCAAATGGCGAAAAGGGTTCCGGCGGCCAGGGCGAAGGTGAGGGTCAGGGCCATCGGTTTGAAAATGCGCCCTTCCACGCGCTGCAAGGTGTAAAGGGGTATGAAAGCTGTCAAAAGAATGGTCTTGGAAAACAACACGGGCCGGCCCATTTCGGAGACGGCCTCGATGATGGCGGCGGGCAGCGAGCGCATGACGCCCTGGCGTTCCTCCAGGATGCGGAGCAGGTCTTCGACGATGACGACGGAAGCGTCCACGATGATGCCGAAGTCAATCGCGCCCATGGAAATGAGATTGGCGGGGATGCCGCGCCAATCCAGCAGGAGGAAGGCGCCGAGGAGGGCAAAGGGGACGGCCAGGGCGACGACCAGGGCGGAGCGCCAGTTGGCCGGGCCCAGAAAGAGAACCAGGACGGCGAGCACCAAGCCGATGCCGGCGAGCATGTTTTCCCGCACGGTGTGCAGGGTGCGGTCGGTCAAGGCGGTGCGGTCGTAATAGGTGACCAGCTTGACGCCGTCCGGGAGATAGCGCCGGTTGATGTCGTCGGCCATTTTCTCGATGCGCCGGCATACTTCGAGCGGGTTTTCGCCGCGGCGCATGACCACGATGCCTTCGGCGGCATCATCTTCGTCTTGACGGCCCTCGGTCCTGCCGACGCGGCCGAGGCGGACGGCGTGGCCGATGACGACCGTGGCGATGTCGCGGATGCGAATGGGGACGCCGTTGCGGGTGTCCACCGCGATGGCCTCGATGTCGGCGACGCTGCCGATCATGCCCAGCCCGCGCACCACGTAAAGCTCGGAGCCGTGTTCGACGTAGGAGCCGCCGGCGTTGCCGTTGCCGTTGGCCAGCGCGGTGAAGACTTGCGGCAAGGTGAGATGGCACGACTTGAGCTTGAGCGGGTCCACCAGCACTTGATACTGCTTGGTCAGCCCGCCGAACGGATTGATGTCCACCACGCCCGGGACGGAGCGGAATTTCTTTTCCACGACCCAATCCTGCAGGGCGCGAAGTTCCTCCGGGGGATAGCCGGCGGGGGCGCGCAGGGTGTAGCGGTAAACTTCGCCAATCGGGGTGGCGTCGGGCGAAAGCCCGGGCTGGACGCCGGGCGGCAGGTTGGCGGTGGCGAGGAGCTGGCTGGCGAGGTTGCGCACGACCTCGTTCTTGGCGTCGTCCTCAAAAACCAGAGTGATCTGCGACAGGCCGAACAGGGATATGGAGCGCATGGAAACGCGTTTGGGAATGCCGTTCATCACGTTTTCAATGGGCATGGTGATGAGGCGCTCGACCTCCTCGGCGGCGTGCCCTGGGAACAGGGTGATGATTTGGAAGGAGACGTTGGTCACATCCGGATAGGCCTCGACCGGGAGTTCACGAAAGGCGTTGGCGCCGGCGAGCATAAACACCGCCGTCAACGCCAGGACCACGGCGCGGTGATGGAGAACGGCGCTGGCCAGTCGCGCAATCATGACGCCGGTTCCAACACGGCCTGCAAGAGCAGCGCGCCTTCCACGACCACGTTTTGCCCGGCGTTGACCCCTTGGAGCACCGGCACCTGGTTGTCCTGTTCCACGCCCACCTGGACGCGGGCGCGGCGGAAGCGGCCCGGAAAATCCTGGAGGAAAAGGAAGGAGTCGCCGCCCTTCATAAAGAGGGCCTTGGCGGGCACCTCCACCCCCGCCTGCGCCCCGGCGCCGGGGTTGGCCAGGACATCAGCCAGGACATACATCTCCGCCTTGAGCAGCTTGTCGGGATTCTGGACCACGCCGCGCACCTTGAGGGCGCGGGTGGCGGGATCGAGCGAGTCGGAGATTTTGTCAATGATGCCCTCGAAGACTTTTCCCGGAAGGGCGTTGGTGGAATAAACGCGGAGGGGGCGGCCGGTTTGCAGGGAGGCGAGGTCCGCCTCCGGCACATCCAGTTGCAGCCAGAGGCGGGTCGGATCGCTGATGACAAAACTGGGGGCAAACAAATTGGGGTCGTTGGCCAGCATCAGGTCGGCGCGGAGTTCCTGGCCGGGATTGATGTTTTTTTCCACCAGCACCCCGGCGAGATGGCTGCGCAGGATGTAAACCGAATTGCTGCTTTGCTCGCTCCCGCCGTAGTTGGCCAGAACGGATTGGGCCCGGTCGCGTTCCGCCAGGGCGGCGACATAGGCGGCCTGGGCGGCTTCGACGTCCTTTTGCGCGGCGGCCCCGTGTTGCAGCAAATCCTGGCTGCGGCTGAAGGCCTTGTCGGCGGCGGCCAGATTGCCCGCGGCGGTGCGGGCATTGGCCAGGGCCTGGCTGAAATCCGGCGAATCAATCTCCGCCAGCGGCGCGCCCACGGCGAGGGCGTCGCCCAGATCGGCGCGGATGGCGACGACGCGCCCGGAGACGGGGGTGAACACGCGCACGGTCAGGTCATCATCCCAGGAGAGGCGGCCGGTCAGATGGGTGAGGGCCAGGGCGCGCGGCTGGGCGGCCTGCACCTTGATGAACGCCAGTTGCGGGGCGTTGTCGGGGAAACTCACCGTCTCCCCTTCCACTTTCGCGGCGGGCGGTTCGGGCCTGGTTGGTTGTTCTTTTTGACAGCCGAGAAAAGCGAGCAGGGACAAAAAAGCGAAAGCCCCGGCCGGGACGGGCGGGATGGAGCGGCGGCGCGAGCCAGGCGGCGCCATCTTGAAATGGCGCGCGGCGGCTGGGTGGGTCATTTCCATAGGGTCAACTCCGATTCGGTCAAGACGGTGCGGGCGGCCGCGAGGTCGGCGGCCGCACTGGCGGTGTCGTTCATGGCCTGGGCAAGGGCCAGGCGGACGGTGTTGTCGGTTTGCTCGGCGTTGAGCAAGTCCACCAGCGTGGCCGCGCCGCGCTCGTACTGGAAGGCGACGGCGTCGCGCACCTGGGCGGATTTGGGAGCGGTTTCATCGCGGTAGCGCAACCAGCGCGCGCGGGCTTCGCGGCAGGCGGACTCGCTGTTGGCCAGGTCGGCCGCGGCCTGGGTTTGGATTTTTCCAAGGGCGTCGGAGAATTGGTCCACGGCGGCCTGGGCGGCTTTGATGTTGCCGCCGTTGAGGTTCCAAAGCGGCAGAGGGAAGGTGAGGCCGAAGAGGAAAGTGTCCACCGGCGGACCGCCGCCCGGGGGGTTGTGTTCGGCGCCGAAAGTGAAGGTGGGGTCTGGAATGCGCATCGCCTTTTGCAATTGGAGCTGGGCCTGGCCGGCTCGCAAATCAGCTTCCGCGGCCAGCACATCCGGGCGGGCCGCGCCGGGTTTGGATTCGGGTGGCGGCGCGACGGGGGGAAGGTCCACCAAGGTTTCCAGGGAATCGGCCGGCCACCAGTTTCCCTGCGGCGGATTGACCCCCAGCAGCACTTCCACGGCGACGCGGGCCTGAAGGGCGGCGGCGTCGGCGGCCTTGGCCTGGAGGGCAAATTGCTCGGCGTTGATCTCGAGGGTTTTTTTGTCGGCCTCGGAGATGGCGCCGGCGTTGAACTGTTGTTGCGCGATGTCCGCCTCCTGGCGCATGTAAGCGGCGGATTGGCTCAAGACGCGGGCGTTGCCGGCGGCGAGGAGGGAGGCCAGGTAGGCCTTGGTCACGCCTTGATCCAAGGTCCGCCGGGCGTCGAAAAAGCGCGCTTGGGCGCCGCGGACACCGGCCCGGGCGGCGAGCCGGCGGTCGTGCCGTTTGCCCCCGATCTCGATCAATTGATTGACAGCGACAATGGTATCGTAATTGCGCTCCCAGAGGCCGTTGCCGAGGACCGTGCCGGCGTCGTGGGAGCCGATTTTGAAGGTGGACCAGGAGGCGGTGGGATTGGGGAATTCCCTGGCAACAATGAGCTGGGCGGCGGCGGCGTCAATGCCGCTCCGGGCGGCGAGCAAATCCCAGTTGCGCTGGAAGGCCAGCCGCCGCGCGTCGGCGAGGGAAAGGGGCTGGTTGGTGGCGGGCGGCAAGGGGCCGGCCACGGGCGCGCCGGCGGCGGGCT
>JBEKUQ010000055.1:0-8388 GCA_049514835.1 Verrucomicrobiota bacterium
TCGGCGGCGTCGCCAGAGCAACTCCAAGCCAAACGGCATGGCTTCCATCGCAATTTTCGATGGTCTTTGGGATGGCTCTGCCATAAAATCATCCCACCAGTTATGAGTCTGCAGAACATCGAACACATCTTCGTGCTGATGATGGAGAACCGATCCTATGATCACATGCTCGGTTTCTCCGCCTTCACCGGCACAGACGCCCTGACCGGCAAGGCCGCAACCGCGGAAGGCCTGCCCGCCGCTGGCGGCGTCAATGACGATGCCAACGGCGCGCCCTATCCCACCGCCAGTCCGGCTCCGTTCGTCATGCCCGAAGATCCGGACCACGAGTTCAACGCCGTTCAACTCCAACTCCTGGGAACTGCCGACCCCACGGCCAACTACAATAATACCCGCATCACCAACAGCGGCTTTGTCTTGAGTTATGCCAATACGGCCGCGGGCCATCCCCTGGGCGATGTCTTGGCCTGTTTCGATCCCGCTCAATTGCCTGTCTTAAACGCTTTGGCGAAGGAGTTTTGTCTTTGTGATCATTGGTTCTCTTCGCTGCCCGGGCCAACCGTCCCCAACCGCTTTTTCCTCCACGCCGCCACTTCCGGCGGCGATCCCAACAGCCCCAGCACCTTCACCCTCGTTCGCTCCGTGCTGGACGGCGATGCCAGCTACAAGTTTGTCAACGGCAACATCTTCTTGCGCTTGACACAAAAAGGCATCCCTTGGGCCGTTTATCACGGCGACATCTTCGCCATGGTCTATGCGTTGGACGGCGTTTCCTTCGGCGCGGGAAAAATGATTGACCCCAGCCAGCCCAAGCCGTTCGTGGCGGACCTGGAGAGCTCGAACCTGCCCAAATACATTTTTATCGAGCCCAATTGGGGCAACATGCTCCTGGGCACCTATAAGGGAGGCAATTCCCAACACCCGGTTGACGACGTGACCAGCGGCGAAAGACTGATCAAGTTTGTCTATGAATCCATCCGCGCCTCTTCCTGCTGGACCAAGAGCGCGCTCATCATCACCTACGACGAACACGGCGGCTTCTATGACCATTTCGTTCCGCCGGGCGGCGTGGCGGCTCCGGGCGACGTTACGCCAAAATACGGCTTTGATTTCACCCAACTTGGCGTGAGAGTCCCGGCCATCGTTGTCTCTCCCTGGATACCGAAGAACCTGATTGATCACACCACTTACGACCACACTTCCGTTCTGGCCACTCTGCGCGAGTGGTTTCAACTTCAGTACCTCACCGACATTGGATTCTTTACCGAGCGGGACAAAGTGGCCAACGACCTCTCCCATCTCTTTTCCCTGCCGGCTCCCAGGACCGACGCGCCGCTGACCCTCCCCGCTGCGGCCAGCTCCGGCGTCGTTCTGCCGCCCGCCCAGACGATCTTGGCCGCCTCAGATGCGGACTTCGCCAATTTCCCGCAGGCAAACCAACCCGTGCAATCCACCCAAGCAGGCTTCCTCCAAGTCGCCTTGAAGCATCATCTTCAAGCCGTCCCGAAAGCCGGCCACCCGGCCATCCTCCAGCGCGTCAAGGCAATCAACACCGTCGGCCAGGCCAAACAATACATGCGCGACGTAAAAAACCTGCTCGACCCCGCTGCGCAACTGTAGCGGCGGTCCATGGCCACCGGCATTCGCGTGCCCCCGTTTCAATTCAGAACTCACCCTTCAAAACTGCGCGGACGGCCGTGAAGAATCCCAGGGCGCGTCCGGCCAAAATTTTTATTGATGCAGGAGGCGCCGCGCCCGCAGACTTGGCCCGCGCGCAGCCACCATGAACGCCCAGTGAACGCATTGCCAAGCCAGATACCGCCGCCCGGCGCCCGCGCCGCGTGGCGCTGGTCCATCGCTTTTCTCGTCAGCGCGGCCATTGCCATCAGCTATCTGGACCGCCAGACGCTGCCCTGGGCGATCAAGGCAATTCAAGCGGACATTCCTTTCAGCAATCAGGTCAAGGCTGGGTTGGATTCGGCATTTCTTGCCACTTACGGTTTGATGTATCTTGGCGGCGGCGTGCTGCTGGACTGGCTCGGCACGCGGCGCGGGTTTTTGTGCATCATGATCTTCTGGTCGCTGGCCTGTGCCAGCCATGGTTTGGCCGGGGGGGTGGTGGCACTGGCGGCCAGCCGGTTGCTCCTCGGCGCCGGCGAAGGCGGCGGCTTTCCGGCAGCCACGCGCGCGGTCGCGGAATGGTTCCCGGTCAATGACCGGGCCACCGCGATGGGCATCATCAATGCCGGCACCGCAGTGGGCGCGGTGGTGGCGCCGCCTCTCATCGCCCTGGTGCTGACCCATGCCAACTGGCTCGGCCTGGCGCCGTGGCGCTGGGTTTTCTTCTTCACCGGCGCGCTCGGACTGCTCTGGACGATCTGGTGGCGGTGCGGTTATCAGACGCCCAATCAACCCGGCGACAATTCAAGTCCGGTCAACCCGCCGGAAATGGAATTTCCACTCTCAAGTTTGCTTCGTCACCGCGAAACATGGGCGATCATGGGCGCAAAGTTTTTGAGTGACGGCGCGTGGTATTTTGATTTGTTTTGGCTGCCGAAGTATTTGTTCGACGCCTTTCAACTCGACATCATGACCGCTGGCAGGATCGGTTGGATTCCTTACGCCGCCTCCGGCGTCGGCTGTCTGGTCGGCGGCGGATTCTCGAGCTGGCTGCTTCGGCGCGGCCTGTCGGTCAACGCGTCGCGCAAGCTTGCCCTCGGCGCCAGCGCGGCGCTCATGCCGTGGGTGATGCTCGCGCCGCAACTGCATTCCGTCGGCTGGGTCATTTTTATTTTCAGCGTCGCCTTTTTCGGCCAGCAATCGTGGTCCACGCTCGTCATGATTCTGCCGACGGACATGATTTCCAGGCGCGCCGTCGGCACGCTCGCCGGGCTGGTCGGCTTCGGCGGCGCCATGGGTGGCGTGCTGCTCGGACAGGTCGTCGGCTGGCTGCGCGACCACGGTTACAGCTACACCCCCGCGCTGGTCACCTCCGGCTCGATGCACATCGCCGCGTTCCTTTTGATTTGTCTCGTCATTCCCAAAATTCAACCGCTAACTATTGCAGGCCACACGCCAACATCGCATGAAGATAAAGGAAATCCGCGCGCGCGTCATTGAATGGCGCGGCAAGACCGTTCCGCTCCCGCCCCACTTTTGCACCAACCCGATGGACGCCGTTTCGCCCATGCTGACCGGGGCGGCCATGGGCGCGTTCACCTTTCACAGTTGGCTCATCGTGGAGATTTTCACCGACAGCGGCCTGACCGGCATCGGCAACGCCGCCTTGTCGCCACGCATCACCAAGCAGGTCATTGACCTTTATCTCAAGCCCTTGCTCCTCGGCGCCGACCCGTGGGACACCGAGTTTCTCTGGCAGCACATGTATCGCAAGACGATGGCGTTTGGCCGCAAAGGCATCGGCATGGCCGCCATCAGCGCGCTGGACATCGCGCTTTGGGACATTCTCGGCAAGTCCGCCAGGCAACCGGTTTATCGTCTGCTCGGCGGTCGCACCAAACCGAAAATTCCAGTTTACGCCAGCCGCCTTTACAGCACGCCGCTGGATGAACTCGCGCGCGAATCCAAGCAATACAAGGACGAAGGTTACCAGGCGATGAAGTTGCGTTTCGGCTGGGGGCCGGCCGACGGCGCGGCAGGAATGCAAAAGAATATCGCCCTGGTCCGCACCGTGCGCCAGGCGGTCGGCGACGGCGTGGACATCATGGCCGATGCCTACATGGGCTGGAATCTGGATTACGCCAAACGCATCATTCCCCTGCTCGAACCCTTCCATCTGCGCTGGCTGGAAGAACCGGTCATTCCCGACGACATCCACAGCTACGCGGAATTGAGACGCTTCGGACGCATCCCCATTGCCGGCGGCGAACATGAACACACGCTCTTCGGCTTCCGCGAACTCATCGAGGCGCGCGCGGTGGACTATATCCAGTTCGACACCAACCGCGTCGGCGGCCTCACCCAGGCGCGCAAGATCGCCGCTCTCGCCGAAGCCCATTCCATTCCCGTCATCCCGCACGCCGGTCAGATGCACAATTATCACCTCGTCATGGCCAGCCTCAATTCGCCCATGGCCGAATATTTCCCGCCGGTGGATGTCGAGGTCGGCAACGAGCTGTTCTGGTATTGCTTCAACGGCGAGCCGGCGCCAAAGGACGGCTGCATTGATCTGGACGAAAACACGCCCGGCCTTGGCCTCACCGTCAACGAAGAGAAACTGAAGAGTTTCAAGGTGATCGAATGACGCGGCTCATTCAAATCCAAAACGGCCTCCAGCGCGCGGTCGCGCTGGTGGCGGAACCGCGCGCGCAATTGCTCGACGGCGTAAAATCCATTTTCCAACTGGCGCAAGAAGCGGTTGCTTCACAGGTCCCGCTGGCCGCGTTGATTCAAGCAAAGGCCCTCGGCCAATGGCTCGACTACGATCCGATTTACCGCGGCCAGTCCCAATGGCGGCTGCTGCCCGCCATGGACCATCCCGATGAAACTGCGCGCTGTCTGGTCTCCGGGACCGGACTCACCCATTTGGGCAGCGCGGAAGACCGTCAGAGGATGCACGAAGCCAAAGAATCGGATTTCACCGACAGCATGAAGATGTTCCGCCAGGGCCTTGCTGGCGGCAAGCCGCCGCCGGGCCAGATCGGTGTCGCGCCCGAATGGTTCTACAAAGGCTGCGGCACGATCTTGCGCGCCCACGGCGAACCCCTCGAGGTGCCGCCTTATGCCGGCGATGGCGGCGAAGAAGCGGAAATCGCCGGCGTTTATCTCATTGATGCTAGCGGACAGCCGCGTCGCCTCGGCATGGCGGCGGGCAACGAATTCTCCGATCACAAATTGGAAAAGCAAAATTACCTCAACCTCGCCGGTTCAAAAATCCGCACCTGTTCCCTCGGCCCGGAGCTGGTGGTGGATCCCCAGTTTCAATCCGTGCCAGGCAAGGTCACCATCGAGCGTGACGGCCGTGAACTGTGGTCCAAAGAAATTGCCACCGGCGAAAGCCACATGTGCCACAGCCTCCGCAACCTCGAGCATCATCATTTCAAATTTGACACCCACCGCCGTCCCGGCGACGTTCATGTCCATTACTTCGGCGCTTGCACCTTGAGTTTTGGTGATGGCGTGCAACTGGCCGGCGGCGATGTGATGAACATTTATTTCGCCGGCTTCGGCCGGGCGCTGCGCAATCCGCTGCGCGAGGCCGGCCGCGGGCCGGCGTCGGCTATTGTCAACACAGTTGTTTTATGAGCAAACCACGCATCGCATTTCTAGGCCTGGGCATCATGGGTTCCGGCATGGCCCGCCGCCTTCTCAGCAACGGCTTTCCCCTGGCGGTTTTCAACCGTCATGTGGAAAAGTCCGGGCCGTTGGCAGCGGAAGGCGCGCGCGTCGCCGCTTCTCCGCGCGACGCGGCGGCGCAGGCGGACGTCATCATCAGCATGGTGGCGGACGACGTTGCCGCGCGCAGTCTGTGGCTCGGTGAAAATGGCGCGCTCGCCTCGGCCAGGCCGGAAACCGTCTGCGTCGAATGCAGCACGACCACGGTGAATTGGGCGCGCGAACTTTCCGCCGCGGCCTCCGCCCGCCGTTGCGAATGCCTCGACGCGCCGGTGACCGGCAGCAAAGCCCAAGCCGCGGCGGGCGAGTTGGTTTTCCTGGTGGGCGGCAATTCCGCCACGCTGCAAAAAGCCCAACCGGTTTTGTCCGCCATGAGCAAAGCCATAGTGTACCTTGGCCCGTCCGGCAGCGGCGCCTTGATGAAGCTCATCAATAATTTTGTCTGCGGCGTGCAGGTTGCCTCTCTGGCCGAAGCCTTGGCCATGATTGAACGCAGCGGACTGGATCGCGCCAGGGCATTGGAAATTCTCACCGCCGGCGCACCGGGCAGCCCGATCCTGAAAACGGTCGCCGGCCGCATGACGGCGCCCGATTTCACTCCGAATTTCCCCTTGCGCCACATTGCCAAGGACCTCGGTTACGCCATTCAAGAAGGCGGCAGACTTTCCGTTGGGCTGTTGACCGCTGCCGCGGCATTGGAAGAATTCCAAAAGGCCATGGTCGAAGGGCACGGCCAGAAGGACATTGCCGCCGTCGTTGAACCCTTTCGGAATCGTTGAATCCAATTACAATACACCATGTCCCTACATCCCATTTTAATTGCCGGCCGCTGGCGTGCCGCCAAAGCCGGCGGCGCCTTCCACGCCGAGAATCCGGCGACCGGCCAGACTTTGCCCGATGAATTCCCCGTCAGCACCTGGGCCGATTGCGACGAAGCGGCCGGCGCCGCCGCCGCTGCCGCGTCCCTCCTGCGCCTCATCCCGCCGGAACAGATTGGCAGTTTCTTGACGCGCTTCGCCGCGCGCCTGGAAGCGCGCAAAACGGAACTGGTCGAGATCGCCCACGCGGAAACCGCCCTGCCTAAATCGCCGCGGCTCGCCGAGGTGGAACTGCCGCGCACGACCGGCCAGTTGCGCCAGGCCGCCGCCGCCGCGCTCGAAGGCTCATGGGCGTTGCCCACCATTGACACCAAGCTCAACATCCGCTCCATCCTCGGCCCGCTCGGCCCGGTTTTGGTTTTTGGGCCAAATAATTTTCCGTTTGCCTACAACGGCGTCGCGGGCGGCGATTTTGCCGCGGCCATTGCGGCGGGAAATCCCGTCATCGCCAAGGCGCATCCGAGTCATCCCAACACCTCGCGGCTGCTGGCGCAAGAAGCGCTCGCCGCGGTGTTGGACAGCCATTTGCCGCCCGCCACCGTTCAGATGATTTACCGCCTGGCGCCGGAGGACGGCCTGCGCCTGGTCGCGGATCGCCGGCTGGGCGCAGTCGGATTCACCGGCACCCGCGCCGCGGGTTTGAAACTCAAGGCCGCGGCGGACGCCGCCGGCAAACCGGTTTATGTTGAGCTTTCGAGTTTGAATCCGGTGCTCGTTCTGCCCGGCGCGCTGGCCGAACGCGCGCCAAAGATCGTCGAGGAACTCACCGCCAGTTGCCTGATGGCCGGCGGGCAGTTTTGCACCAGTCCGGGGCTGGTCATCCTTTTCGCCGGCGCCGCCGCCGGACAATTCGTCGCGGGCGTGAAGGCCAGGCTGGAAAGCGTTCCGCCGGCCACGTTGCTTTCTTCCGGCGTGGCGCGCAATCTTGCGGCCAGTGTCGCAACGTTGCAGGCGGCAGGCGCGGAACTCGTCACCGGCGGTTCGCCGCTGGCGGGAAACAGATTTGCCAACACCCTGCTGTGCGTCAGCGGCGCGAAGTTCCTGGCGTCGCCGCAAAAACTGCAGACCGAGGCCTTCGGCAACGCCTCCCTCGTCGTCTTGGCGCGGGATGTGGACGAAGCGGTTTCAGTTCTCAGCCATCTCGAAGGCAATCTCACCGGCTCCATCTATTCCGGCACGGCGGGCGAAGATGATTCACTCTACGAAAAACTTGCGCCGCTCTTGCGGGCGCGTGTCGGACGCTTGTTGAACGATAAGATGCCCACCGGCGTCGCCGTCACGCCGGCGATGAATCACGGCGGGCCTTTTCCAGCGACCGGACATCCGGGTTTTACGGCCGTCGGCATTCCCGCCTCCTTGCGGCGCTTTGCCATGCTCCAATGTTTTGATCAGGTGCGTCCGCATCGTCTGCCCGCTGCCCTTCAAAACAAAAACCCCACCGGAAAAATGTGGCGGCTCATTGACGGCCAGTGGTCCCAAGCCGACATCGCCCAATGAGCGGTCCTTCGGCGCGATTCGCCCACCGGGATCGTGAGCTTTCCGGGCTGGAAACTGTTCAGCGTGAGGATGTTGCTGGGCGCCGATGCGTTGCCATACTGGTCAACGGCAATAACATAGTGAAGTGAACGTCCGTGTTGCATTTTACCATGGCTCGTGGATGATTGCGCCATGGCTGTTCCCAACCCGAAGTTGTCTTTGGCCATGATCGTCAAAAACGAATCGCGCTGCCTGGCCCGCTGTCTGCGCAGCGTCGCAGGAATCGCGGACGAAATGGTCATCGCCGACACTGGCTCGACGGATGACACGATCAGAATTGCACAGGAATTCGGAACGAAGATTTTCAACTTCACCTGGGTGGGCGATTTTGCGGCCGCCAGAAACTTCGGCCTCGATCAAACCGCGGGCCCATGGATTCTTGTTTTGGACGCGGACGAGTGGCTGGAGGAAGATCTGGGGCAGGAAATTCTCCGGTTCGTGCGCGGCCAACCGGCGGTTGGCCTGGTGAAACAAGTGAACGATTTCCGGCGCGGCCGGCAAACGTTTCGTTCGCAGTGTTTTGTTCCGCGACTGTTTCCTCGAGGCGCGCATTACGAAGGACGCATTCACGAGCAACTGATTTCGCCCTGGCCGCGGGCGCATCTCGGCGGCGCATTGC
>JBEKUQ010000056.1:0-8342 GCA_049514835.1 Verrucomicrobiota bacterium
CGCGAAAGCTCTCGGCCTGCGCGTCCGGGACTTGGTTGATGGATTTTGAGGTGGACAGGTATTTCTTCCGCCTTGGCCTCTTGGCGTCCTCGTCCCGATTCCGAATCAGGATTGAAAGGCCTTTTTTGTCCGTGCATTCTGCCATCCGTGAAATCTCCCGATTCCATTGGGACGGTTCAGCTCTTTTCGTTGCCTCTCTGCGCCCTGCGTTCTCTGCGGTTAAAAAAATTCCCCATCCCTTCCATCCCTTCCGGTTTTGCGCCTTATGCGCCTTTTCGCGGTTCCTCACTGTTTTCGGTGGAATCGCCATGTCCAGCGGTTCCCCCACCCGGCGCAGGCCCCTTTCGCACGCTCTGCGCGCTCGGCGGCCTCTGCGCGCGGGTCTTTGCCCGAACTGACAAGGTCCCTCCTTTACTCCGGCACCGTTTCCAACAAACCCGGCCCAAGCTGCGGATGAATTCGGCAGGCGGCAGCAACGATAGGTGCGGTGATTTCGTTTGGCTTCATGGCTCGCGCAGAGTCGCAGAGATCGCAGAGGAAAACAAACCCAATGGCGGCCGGCATTCCACTGAAAACGGCGAAGTACCCTTTTCGCGGCTATTCTCTCCGCCCCGCGTGTGGTCCATTCTCCCCGCACAAGCCATCGGGTCACGGCGTCCGGCTTTCAATCTCGTGAACCAGTTGCGTAGTGATCGTTCCGCCATCGGCGCGGATGACGGGCAGGCCGTCGCCTTCGGTGCCGACGGAAAACTCGCGGCGCGTCATCGAACTGCCGTTTTCTGCGATGAACTTCGCGACTCGCGCCTGTTCGTTCGCTGGCAATTCTTTGATTTGCTCAATGATTTCAATCGCACTCATGGTTTGATTATCCGGCAGAAATCGCTTTTGGCAAGCCGTAAGAGGCATTTCCCCGGCGTTCTGAGAGCGGCGGCCTTTGCTCCGGCTCCGCTCCCCGCTCCCATCAGTTTCCATGCCGCAAGACCACCGCCCTCGTTTTTTGAACTGCTGTTTGTTGTGGAGGTTTGGGGGCTGCATTGGAACGATTTTGCCCACCTCCCCAGATTCTTCACCCCCGGTCATTCTTGCCTACCGTGGCGTCGGCGCGCTGGCAATTATTGCCACCCTTGACTCCACCCACCCCGCCAAAAGCCCCGCCAGACAAGGCTTTCCTCCGGCTGGCATGTTCACTGCTCAGCAGCAGAAAGCTCTTGTGCCATGATAGACGCCTTATTCAACCAGCCCACTTATGTGGCCGCCAAAAAGATGCTGGACGCCACCGTCCTGCGCCAGGAAGCCATCGCCAGCAACCTGTCCAATTTGGAAACCCCCAATTACAAGCGCCTGGATGTCGCGCCCTCCTTCGAGGCGCAATTAACCCAGGCCGTCAAAAGCGGCGACGCAACGCAAATCGCCGGCCTCCAGCCCAAGCTGGCCGTGGACCCCTCCGCCTTTTCCGGCCGCAACGACGGCAACACCGTCACCCTCGAATCGGAAATGTTGAAACTCAACCAAAACACCTTTGAAGACGCGCTGGAAACGCAGTTGATCAGCAGCTCCCTGGCCAAACTGCGCCTGGCCATCACCGGCAAATAACTACTCCCATTTATGATCAGCCTGCTCCCCGGCATCAACAGCACCGCCGCCGCCCTGGACGCCGAGCGCATCCGCATGGACGTGGTGTCGCAGAACATCGCCAACGTCAATACTACCAAAGGCCCAGACGGCAAGCCGTACCAGCGCCAGCAAGTCATGTTTGCCTCCGTCCTGCGCGCCCAGCAGGAGGGCGATTCCGCCGGCGCGCAGCAGGTCCAGATCGCCCGCGTCGCCAAGGACAACCGCCCCCCGCGCCTGGTCTATATGCCCGGCCATCCCGACGCCGACAAACATGGCATGGTCGCCGTGCCCGACATCAACATTCACGAGGAAATGGTGGACATGATCGCCGCCTCCCGCACTTACGAGGCCAATCTGGCCGTGGCCAAAAACGCCCACGCCATGGCCATGGCCGCCCTTTCCATCGGCAAACATTGATCACCACCACGCCACATGGACCCGCTCTCCGCATTGAAGATGGTTGGCCTTCCCGACATGGGAAGCCAAATCGCCAATGTGGCCCAGGACGCCGCCGCCACCCCGAAAATCTCCATTCCCGACCTGCAAAAACTCTCGCCCGGCTCCGACCTCGCCGCTCCCGGCGCCGCCTCGCCAACCGGTTCCGCCTCCTTCTCCAATGTCCTGGGCGGCTTCATCCAGGAAGTTTCCGACAAACAGGCCGCCGCCAGCGACGCGGTCACCGGTTTGCTCAGCGGAAAAAACGTGTCCCTCCACCAGACCATGATTTCCATGGAGGAAGCCAGCGTTTCCTTCCAGCTCATGGTCGAAGTCCGCAACCGCCTGCTCGACTCCTACCAGGAGTTGATGCGCATGCAGGTTTGATTTCCTAAGACCGCTTTGTCATGAATAAAAACATCTCCCAACTCTGGCAGCAACTGCTCGGCATCTGGAAACAGCTCGGCCTCAACCAGCGCATCAGCATCCTCGCCGCCACCCTCGCCGTCCTCGGCGGTTTGGGCGCCCTGGCCTTTTGGTCCAGCCGCGCCGATTACTCCCTGCTCTATGGCAAACTGGACGAAGGCGAAGCGGCCAAGGTCATCGCCGCCCTCGACGAGGCCAAGGTCCCTTACCAGATCAGCCGCGGCGGCGGCGCCATCATGGTCCCTGCCGACAAGGTTTATCAGGTCCGCATGCAGATGGCCGGCAAGGGCATTCCCCGCGGCGAAGGCGTCGGCTTCGAGATTTTCGACAAGGCCAACTTCGGCATCTCCGATTTCGTCCAGCGCGCCAATTACACCCGCGCCGTCCAGGGCGAACTGGCCCGCACCATCAGCCAGTTGGACCAGGTCGATTCCGCCCGCGTCATGATCGTCATGCCCGAAAACCGCCTCCTCACCGACGCCCAGCGCAAGCCCACCGCCTCCGTCTTTGTCCGCGTCAAAGGCGCCGCCCAATTGCCCGCCTCCGCCGTCAATTCCATCCGCTTCCTCGTGGCCAACAGCGTGGAAGGACTCCAAGTCAACAATGTTTCCGTCGTGGACAACATGGGCAATGTCCTTTCCCAAAACGACGACAACGATTCCGTCGCCGGCCTTTCCAACAACCAGCTCACCGCCCGCCGCAACTTTGAGCTATATCTCTCCAAAAAAGCCGAAGGCATGCTCGAAAAGGTCCTCGGCCCCGGCCAGGCTGTCGTCCGCGTCTCCGCCGAGATCAACTGGGACACCACCACCCGCACCGAGGAAAAATTCGACCCCGACGGCCAGGTCGCCCGCACCACCACCGTCAACGACGAGGACACCGACACCTCCACCGTCACCACCGGCGGCGCTCCCGGCGCCGCCGCCAACGCCGCCGCCAATCCCGACGACGGCACTGCCAGCACCAACGCTCCCGTCGCCGCCACCCCTGTCAACAGCAGCCGCACCCGCAAAAAAGTCACCAACAGCAGCTACGAAATCAACAAGATCACCAGCAACGTCATCGAGGCCGCCGGCGGTTTGAAGCGCCTCTCCACCGCCGTCTTCGTCGCCCAGCGCGTCGAAGGCGAGGGCGCCGCCCGCAAAATCGTCCCCCGCACCTCCGCCGAGGTCGAGGCCCTCAAGCGCATCGTCCAGAGCGCCCTCGGCCTTCAGATCACCGGCGACTCCGCCCGTCAAGACGAAATCGTCCTGGAAGAAATGCCCTTCAACGATCAGCCCGTCCGCGAATTGAACCAGCAGCTCGATCAGCAGGAAAAACGCCGCGTCTGGCTCGACTTGGCGCAAAAGCTCATCTATCCGTCCCTCGCCCTCGGCGTCATTTTCGCCTTCTGGCGCATGTTCCAAAAGGCCAAGGCCGAGGAAATCCGCCTCGGCGTTCCCCTGGCCAACGGCCGCGCCAGCGGCAATGGCAATGGCAAGCCCGCCCTGCCCGGCAAGGGCGTCGTCACCGTCGAGGTCCTCAATCAGTTGATCCGCGAGAACCCCGCCAACATGACCCAGGCCGTGCGCAGTTGGCTGGGCCGCGCCAAAAGCGAAAATTGATTCCCCTCTATGGACACCTCCGCCGCCCTCTTGCAAAGCGACTCCATGACCAAGCTCCAAAAGCTCGCCGCTCTCCTCATCATCCTCGGTCCCGACACCGCCTCCGCGCTCCTCAAAAATCTCGATGAAGAAGAACTCGAAGCCGTCTCCGCCGAGATGGCCCGCCTGACTTTCATCAGCCAGGAACTCCAGAACGAAATCCTCCAGGAATTCACCGACGTCGCCGTCGCCGCCAGCGCCGCCGTCCTCGGCGGCCCAGGCTACGCCATCCAAGCCCTCGAACGATCCGTCGGCCCCTCCCGCGCCTCCGACATCCTCCGCCGCGTCGCCCCCGCTGCCACGCCCCTGCCCGCCCTCCAGCCGCTCCTGGAAATGGACCCCCGCGAACTTTTCAATCTCCTCAAGCACGAGCAGCCCCAAACCATCGCCCTCCTCGTCAGCTATCTGCCCCCGGAAAAAAGTTCGCCCCTCCTCGCCCTCCTGCCCCCGGCCGCGCGCGATCAGGTCGTCGAACGCCTCGCCATGATGGGCCCAACACCCCTCGAAGTCCTCGAACGCATCGTCCAGGTCCTCTGCCGCAAAGCCGGCGCCCGCCCCGTCTGCGCCCTCAGCCAGACCGGCGGCGTCCGCACCGCCGCCGCCCTCCTCAACTCCCTGGAAAAAGACCTCAGCCAGTCCGTCTTGCTCGGCCTGGAAAAACACAACCCCCAATTGGGCCGCGAAATCCGCCAGAAAATGTTCACCTTCGACGACCTCGTCCTCCTCGGCCCCACCGCCCTGCAAAAAATCATGCGCGAAATTGATCTCCGCGACCTCGCCATGTCCCTCAAATCCGCCGGCGCCCACCTCAAGAACATCCTCCTTTCCGCCGTCTCCAAACGCGCCGCCGCCGCCATCCACGAGGAAATCTCCCTCCTCGGCCCCCTCACCAGGCGCGAAATCGAGGCCGCCAGAACCCGCATCCTCCAGGCCGTCCGCCTCCTCGAAGACGCCGGCGAAGTGGACCTCAACAACCTCCGCAGCACCTATCGCAATGAACTCCTGGTCTGAATCCATCCCCCTTCCCCGCCCCTTGCGCGACGCCCCTCTGGCCGGCCCCCCCGCTCCGCCCTCCGCCGAAGACCTCCGCCAGGCCGAATTGCAGGCCCGCTACCAGCTCGGCCTGGCCGACGGCGAAAAAGCTCTCCGCGAAAACCTCCTCCAACAGCGCGCCGAACTCCAGGAACTCGTCCACGGTCTCCTCCAGTCCTTGCGCCAATCCGTCCCCCAGGTCATCCGCGACACCGAAAACACCATGGTTTCTCTCGCCCTGGCCGTCTCCCAAAAACTCGTCGCCGACCTCCCCGTTTCCTCCGCCATGGTCGAAGCCGCCGTCCGCGACGCCCTCGCCCAGGTCGAAGGCGCCGCCCGCTTCACCGTCCGCCTCCACCGCGCCGACCTCGAACTCCTCCAAAAAGCCGGCTCCCCTTTGTTGTCTCCCGCCGACGGCCAGGATTTTCGCTTCCTCTCTTCCCCCGAAGTCTCCCGCGGCGGCTGCCTGGTCGAAACCAATTTCGGCACCGTGGATGGACGCCGCGAAACCAAATTTGACCTCTTGAAGAAAGACCTCCTCGCATGTTGACCGATACCGACATCCAGCCGGTCAACCGGCTCCAACACCTCCTCCGCCGCGTCGAGAAGACCCAGGTCCTCCGCAACCACGGCCGCGTCGTCCAATTGATCGGCCTGGTCATCGAGTCCGAAGGCCCCCTCGTCGCCGTCGGTGAAATCTGCCGCATCGAATCCGCCCGCCATGACGGCTCCACCCTCGCTGAAGCCGTCGGCTTCCGCAACCATCATGTCCTCCTCATGCCCCTCGGCGAGGTCCGCGGCATCCATCCCGGCAGCGAAGTCATCGCCCTCGGCTCCTCCTTGCGCGTCCCCGTCGGCGAATACTTGAAGGGCCGGGTGCTGGACGGCCTCGGCAACCCCCTCGACGAACAAGGCCCCGTCCAGGCCGCCGATCACGTCACCCTGCATCTCCAGCCGCCCCATCCCTTGAAGCGCCAGCGCATCCGCCAGGCCTTTCAGACCGGCATCAAGGCCCTCGACACTTTTGTTCCCTGCGGCCGCGGGCAGCGCCTTGGCATCTTCGCCGGCAGCGGCGTCGGCAAATCCACCCTCCTCGGCATGATCGCCAGCCAGGCCGAGGCCGATGTCAACGTCATCGCCCTCATCGGCGAACGCGGCCGCGAAGTCCGCGAATTCATCGAAAAAGATCTCGACGAGGCCGGCCGCCGCAAATCCGTCGTCGTCGTCGCCACCTCCAACCAGCCCGCCTTGGCCCGCCTCAAGGGCGCCTTCGTCGCCATGACCATCGCCGAGCACTTTCGCAACCAGGGGCAGAACGTCCTGCTCATGATGGATTCCATCACCCGCTTTGCCATGGCCCAAAGGGAAATCGGCCTCGCCGTCGGCGAACCCCCCACCACCCGCGGCTACACCCCTTCCGTCTTCTCCCTCCTCCCACAGTTGCTCGAGCGCGCCGGCGCCGGCGAACATGGCTCCATCACCGGCCTCTTCACCGTCCTGGTCGAAGCCGACGACATGAACGATCCCATCGCCGACTCCGTCCGTTCCATCCTCGACGGCCACGTCGTCCTCACCCGCGAGCTCGCCACGCAAAACCATTATCCCGCCATTGATGTCCTGGAAAGCGTCAGCCGCTTGAACCGCGACTTGACCTCGCCCGATCAGCAAAAAACCTCCGCCCGCGCCCGCGAGACCCTCGCCATTTACCGCAAGAACCAGGACCTGATCAACATCGGCGCCTATCCGCCCGGCACCAATTCCTCCATTGATTTATGCATCCAACTCCATGAGCCCCTGAAATCCTTTTTGCAGCAGCCCGCCGGCCAGGGCTTTGCCGCCGCCCAAAGCTGGTCCCTGCTCCACCAGATCATGGCCGTGCCCGCTCCCGCCAAGTCCCCTCCCGCCGCCTTACGGAAAGGACCCTGATCCATGAAAGCTTTCCGGTTCACCCTTCAGGCCGTGCAAACCCTGCGCCACCGCCAGGAGCAGCAAGCCATGGAATCCTACGTCCAGGCCCTCCTCCAACGCCAGCACGCCCTCGACCGCCTCGAGGCCGTGCGCGAGTTGATTCGCTCCAACCAGCGCGAAATCAACCGCCTCTTCTCCTCCCCGTGCCCCGCCGCGCCCCTCGCCCAGGCCGGTCAATACGAACGCTCCCTCCAATCTCAGCAAACCGAACTGGCCCTGGACCTGGCCCTGGCCGATCGCCGCCTGCACAACGCCTTGCAGGCCATGCTCTCCGCTCGCCAGCGCGCCAAGATGGTCGCCAATCTCCGCCTCAAACAACTCGCCCGCCACCAGCGCGCCGAATGGCGCGACGAACAAAAAACCCTGGACGATCTCGCCTCCCGCCGCGCCCGTCCCATCCTCGCCTGGAAGCCCCAGGACACCGGCTTATGATCAAATTATTGACTTCTCCCTGGATGAGCATGCCCCTCGGGGCCTTGCTTTATCTCGCCTCCACCCTCTTCTTCTGGAAGACCCCCGCCCCGCCCATCCCCGACCACTCCCGCTCCCGCTCCACCTTCTCCGGCCCTTCCTGGGAATTCACCAACCCCGAAGCCGACCAGCTTATCACCGAACTCAAGGCCGAAAAAGGCGCCCTCGCCCTGCGCAAACAGCAACTCGATGAACTCGCCGCCCACCTCGACGCCGAGCGCGCCGACTACGACTCCGCCACCCTCTCAAACCGCCAGCTACAAAACGAGTTAGACCAGACCGTCGTCCGCGTCCAGGACGAGGACATCCCCAACCTCAAGAAGCTCGCCAAGGTCTATGCCGGCATGACTCCCGACAGTGCCGCCACCGTCATGAGCCACTTGGATGACATGGTCCTGGTCAAAATCATGTTCTTCATGAAGGAAAACGAAACCGCGGCCATTTTGGAAATCCTCGCCAAGAAAAGCCCGGCCGACGCCAAACGCGCCGCCTCCATTTCTGAGCATGTCCGCCTGGCCATCGCCCGCAAAACGCCCTCCAAATCATGACCGCCCCTGCACTCCTCACGTGCCATCTCAAAAGCTCGCCTGGCCCGCGCCCGGCCCGCTCCATCCCCTCTTCCACCGCGGACTCCTCCCGCCCCGGCGATTTCCAAAAACTCATCGGCCAGGCCCAGGCAGGCCAGCAACCCGCCCCCGCCGCAAGCCAGTTAATCCCTGTCCTTTCCACCCCCCCCGCTCCGTCCCCTCCATC
>JBEKUQ010000057.1:0-8302 GCA_049514835.1 Verrucomicrobiota bacterium
GCGGCATCGAGCCGATCAGCCGGTCGTCGTCAAAATTATTGACGACAGGGATGTTGCGCTGCTCGCTGGCCAGCAGGACGGGCAGCGCGTCCAGCAACTTCTGTCCGGGCCGCAGCCGCGCCGGGGGCGGGCGCATGACATCGGCGGCGATGACGGCGCTCAATTCCCGGCCCGCGCCCAGATATTCCTTCAAATCCTGCAGGGCGACGACCCCGAGCAGGCGGCCCTGGGCGTCCACCACCGGCAAGAAATTATTCGAGCTGCCCAGGAACCGGCTGGCGATCTCCGGCAAGGGCAAGTTCTCGCGCACCGGCGGGACGGGGGCGCGCATCAGGTCGCCGATGGTCTGCTCGGTCGCCGCGCCCAGGCGCGGGCTTTCCACCTCCAGACTGCGCAGGCGCAACGGCTCGGTGTAAATGGAATTGGGATGGAGCCGCCGCGAGACGAGGATGGAAATGGCGCACCCCAGCATGAGCGCCGGCATGAGCGAATAATTGAGGGAGATTTCCAGGATCATCACGATGGCCAGCAAGGGGGAACGGGTCGTGGCGGCAAACACGCTGCCCATTCCCACCAGCGCAAAAATCCCCTCCGGCATGTTTTCCGGCGCCAACCCGGCATGTTTCAGTTCGATGCCGAGAATGCTCCCCAGCCCCGCCCCCAGAAACAAGGTCGGGGTAATCACGCCGCCGACCGCGCCGGACCCGACGGTCATGACCGTGGCCAGCAGTTTGGCCAGAAAAATGCCGATCAAGGCCGTCTCCGCCGGCGGACTCTTCACGATGCTGTTGGCGATGACGTAGCCGTTGCCCCAGACTTCCGGGAAGGCGATGGCCATCGTTCCCACCAGCAGGCCGCCCACCGCCATGCGCACAGGCAGGCTTCCGGCCCGCTTGAAAAGCTCCTCCCCGGCCCGCAACAGCTTGAGAAAAACCGCTCCCAGCACGCCCGCACATACCCCCAGCACCACGAACCACGGCAATTGCGAGATGCGGGTGAAGTCATAATTGGGCACCTCATACCAAAGATGCAGCCCGAAAAAAGTGCGCGTCAACATCGTCGCCACCACCGACGAACAGAGGAGCGGGGCGAACAAATTCATCGAAAAATTGCCCAGCACGATATGCGCCGCGAAAATCGCGCCCGTGATCGGCGCGTTGTAGGCCGCCGCCATCCCCGCCGCCGCGCCGCAGGCCACCAGCAGCCGCAGCCGATAGGGCTGCCAGCGCGCCAATTGCCCCCACTTGGAGGCCGCCGTTGCCGAAAGCTGCGTAATGCCTCCTTCCCGTCCGATGGACGCCCCCGTGCTGATGCTGACCAGCGAAGAAATCGTGCGGATGACTCCCACCCGGAAAGGCAGCCGGCCGTCCCCGGCCACCACCACTTCCAGCAAATTGGTCGTCTTGTATCTGCCCGCAAACCGAACTCCGTAATACAGAATCAACCCCGCTCCCAGCCCGCCCAGCATCGGCGCGAGCACGCGGAACGGCGTATCCAGCCCCGTCGCCACCCCGGTGAAGGGATGGCCGAGGAACCTGGAGTACAGGGTTTGCACCCCTTCCACCGCCGAATAAAAGGCCAAGTTCACCAGCCCGCCGATGACCCCGACCCCGCCCGCCAGCAACAGGTGCAAGGCCTCCTCGCTGAGGACGAGCTTCTCCCGCACCCGCAAGGCCTTCTGCCAGTGCCGGTCCAGGTAAGCCCGCACTGTGACAGCCAGCCCTTCCCATGTTTTTGGCCACAAACCCATAAACTCGCCTCAGTTTGAAGTTCAAGCCTTGATTTTTAAAGAGCTAAAAGGCGGCCGCCCTCTGGGTGCATTTCTTTTTCAGGTGGCGGCTGCTTCAGCCTAATCATAATCCTCATCTTAACCTTAAATCCAAGTGCCGGGATGCGACCCAGATTTCGATTATGTAAAGCGCGGCCGTGCTCCGTCGAGCCGATTATGTGCCGTGGCCAAAGCCACTCTAAATCGGGCTATCTCATCCGTGCCAACGCCTCAATCGTCGGATACCTGCCGATCTCAGCCAGGAGCTTGCGAAAAGCGACCCGTTCGGGATGATTAAAGTCAAGCAGCCGCGCTGTGACCTCGGCGATCTCGGTCATTGGTTCGATGCGGCCGGAACTGTGGAAGAAGTGTTGGCCCCAAGAGTCGGTGCGGGGGTTGTATAACCGTACCAAAACAACCCCTTTCAGGCTGAAGGAAGCAACGTCGGTTCCTTTGTGGCGATTGCAGTGAAAGCAGGCGTAGGCAAGGTTCTCCAGACCCGATGTTCCGCCATGCTTGCGGCTGATGATATGATCCACCTCACAACCGTGATACAAATCGTCCTCATGGACCAGGCAGTACTCGCAAAGACGACCCGCCCTGGCGGCCACCGAGCACCGCAAGGTGTCGTTGAGATCATTGCTCATGCGCCAGCAACTGGCGCGCGCGCGCCTTGGCCAGATTCATGAGCAGTTCCAGATCCTCGTAGTGGTCCAGGTCACGCCGTTCTTGCGGCGTCAGCGCGGACTCCTTTTCGCGGCGCAACAATTCCCAAACCTCCTTCCTGGCCGTTGCGGACGGTTGGAATTCCGTCACTTCGCGCGGGCTGCGCGTGGCAATAAACTCCGCTACTTCCTGATACGCTTGCATGACTAGAGTATTCCACCCTTTGTGGCGCTTGGCAAGCAAAGAGCCTTGTCATTGGCTCGCAACCGGAGACGGCTTTTTGCCGGCGGCCGGCCGCCCGTACAACAATAAGCCCCCGCCCAGTCTTGCGACTGCGCGGAGGCAAATTGGGGCTGGGAGTTCGCCACTCTCTCTTTCCCACGCTGACATTAGGCGCGCCCTCGCGGGGCTGCCAGCTTCCCGACGCCATTCTCCACGGCAAGCGGAGTTGCCGGCCTCATAGCAGGGCCGTTCAGCGTCTTGCGGCGCTGAATCATCGAGTGAGGCCTCTTGGCTCGCTTGGGCTGGCGTTTGCGGACGCCGGCTTGCGAACCGGGTGAAGACACGTTTGTGACCACGGTTCCGCATCTCCACCGTTTTGCTCCGGGTCGGCCACCGCTTTTGGCGGTGCGTTGGCCCGGTGCCACGGGTCTGACCTCTTATCTCTGGGGTTGCTTTT
The DNA here is from genome assembly GCA_049514835.1 of Verrucomicrobiota bacterium. Taxonomy (GTDB): domain Bacteria; phylum Verrucomicrobiota; class Verrucomicrobiia; order Limisphaerales; family Palsa-1400; genus JBEKOF01. The sequence continues at coordinate 3,114 of JBEKUQ010000057.1, forward strand.
CGCTCACAAGCCCGCGCCGCCGTTTGTAGCGTCGCCGGCGTTTTGGAAGCCGTCGCAGACCATGCCTGGGCCTGCTCTGCTTCCCGGTGGGAGCACCCGCTTTGTCCCGCCTTTCGGCGTCTTTCGGCCTGGTTGGAGGCCGCGCGGGCCGCTCTTACCGTGCTGATGCACAGTAGCAACCTTTACCCTCCGGGTAACTGCGATTCCTCCAGGCCCGAAACCTGCCTGGAATACTTGACTCGGCGCGGAACCATTTCGCGTTCCTGGCCGCTCAGTTCCTTTTCGCGTTACTGACGGCGCGCGAACGCCGCCAGAGGAACCGGTGAATTGTGCCTCCGGTCTCCGCTCCTTGCGAAACGGTCTTAGAGGGGTTGGACCCACCAGCCGGATTCAACCTTTCCCCAGTTGCCTGGGATTATCTTGGATTTCCCGCAACTTCCTTGCGTCCGCCGCGGGCTTCCGTGTTCTTTCAATGAACTGGCCCGAGCCTAGCAGAACCGGGGAAAATGTGTACTAAATGTTATACACAGGGTTGTTCACCGCCGCGCCTTTTTATTCACAAACCCGAACCCCGCAATCCTCAACAATGACGGGCTTTCTCGCGCGTCGCGTCAACACTGCGCCCGCTCCAATCCCGCCCCGCCGCGCCCGCGGTGGATAAGTTTCTTTGGCAAAAACAGCCCGTTCCTGCCCCGCTTCACCTTCTCCGTCCCCTGCTCAAGCGGCCGCCGCCGGCTTTGGCGCCTTGGCCTTCGCGGCCGCCTTTTTGCGTTTGATGTGTGCGACGCGACGCTGCCGTTTGATCGCTTTGTTATATTGCTTGCCCATAGTTCATTGCCTTAATCTTGGTTAATTTGTTATTTCGATGAATATGAAGTCTTGGCTCCGTTCATTCAATCTCTATTTGTTGGCCGCCCTAGGCGCCGGCTGCGTGTCGTCGGGCCACCTCAGCATGAGCAAGGAATACTCCACCTTGCGCGTCTATTTGGAAGGGTCGCCGCGCGAATCGCCCGTGGTCTATGTCACCCGCGCCCGGACACCGATGTACATTTCCCCCGAACCGTTCCTCACCGAGGAGGACATCAGCCACGCCCAACTGGTGGACAATCCCGACGGCACCTTCGAAATCCAGGTCACCTTCAATGATCACGGCTCCCTCCTGCTCGACATGAACACCACCGCCAACCGCGGCAAGCATCTCATCATCTTTTGCCATTTCCCTCCCAAAGGCTGGAAGGAACCCAAGGACACGGGCACCGACTCCGTGGAGCCGCCCCAGCCGGGCCAGCCCCGCATCTCCGGCTGGCTGGCCGCGCCCTTGATCCGGTCCGGCCTCTCCAACGGCTCGCTCCAGTTTACCCCCGACGCCTCCCATGACGAAGCGGACCGCATCGTGCGCGGCTTGAACAACCGGGTGTCGGCCATGAACAAATGAGCCTGGCAACGAATATGTCAACTGCTCGTCCGTTCTTTTGCGTTTTGGCCGTTCTGGCCTTGAGCGTGGCCGCCAAGGCCCAGCCCTTCTGCTTGCCCACCGCCAATCACGCCTTGTTCGAACCTGGCCGCGAGGCGGATTTCTTTGTCCCCACCCCCGGCAAGACCTGGGAAACCGGCTGCTTCGGCTGCGTCCGCTCCGACCGCCACCAAATGCACGAGGGGCTGGACATCAAATGCCTCCTGCGCGACAACCGCGGCGAGCCGGGCGATGCCGTCATGGCCACCGCCCCCGGCGCCGTCGTTTACATCAACGACCGCCCATCCCTTTCCAACTACGGGCGCTATCTCGTGCTGCGCCATCTCATCGGCGGCGTTGAAGTCTATTCCCTTTACGCCCACTTGCATTCCGTCCGCAGCGACCTCAAGCCCGGCATTTCGGTGCAGGCGGGCGAGCCGGTCGCCGTCATGGGCCGCACCTCCAACACCGCCGCCGCCATTTCCAAGGATCGCGCCCACGTCCATTTCGAACTCAATTTGTTTTACAGCGATAACTTCGTGCCGTGGTACAAAAAACATTTTCCCGGCCAGCGCAACGACCACGGAGTCTGGAACGGCGAAAACCTCGTCGGCTTCGACCCCCGCCTCGTCCTCCTGGCCGGGCGCGAGCAGGGCACTAATTTTGATTTGACAACCTGGCTCCGGCGCCGCGTCCCGCTGTGCCGCGTCCTGGTCCACAAGGCCGATGTCCCCTGGGTCAAACGCTATCCCATGCTGGTCACCCCCGATCCGGCCCGCCAAAAAGAGGCCGTCGCCGGATACGAGATTTCCCTCGACTACAACGGCCTTCCCTTCGACTGGATTCCGCGCGCCGCCGCCGCCTTCAAGGGGTCGGCCAAATACCGCCTCCTTTCCGTCAACGAAGCCGAGGAAACCCAGAACCCCTGCCGCAAGCTGGTCCGGCAGGTCGCCGGCCGCTGGCAACTCGCCCCCAACGGAACCAGCCTCCTCGATCTCCTTACCCAATAAACTCCCGTCGTGCCGCCATGGAAAATCGTCACCATTCAACCCACCCCGGCAGGGCGAGACTCCGTCGAGCCGTGACTGGATTTCTTTCACTATTCATAATTCCCAATTCCCAATTCCCAATTCTGTTGCTTTTGGCCGCCCCGGCGGCGGTGCAGGCCCAATTCTCTTGGACCACCAACGCCGGCGGCGCCACTCTCACCGTTACCGGTTACTCCGGCCCCGGCGGTAACATTGCCATCCCGGCCGCCATCAGCAACCTGACCGTCACCGCCATCGGACAGTTTGCCTTCGACAACAACACCAGCCTGACCGGCGTCGCCATCCCCGGCACCGTCACCACCATCGGCGAAGGCGCGTTTTTCTACTGCACCAACCTCGGCGGCGTCACCATTCCTGGCAGTGTCGCTTCCATCGGCGACTATGCATTTGATAGCTGCTTCAGCCTGACCAACGCCACCCTCGCCGACGGCCTCACCAACCTCGGCCAGGCCGCGTTCGAGGACTGCTCCAGCCTGGCCGCCGTCGCCATTCCCGGCAGCCTCACCGCCATCGGCGCCAATGCCTTCAATAGCTGCTTCAGCCTGACCAACGCCGCCATCGCCGACGGCGTCGCCAGCATCGGCAACGGGGCCTTCGCCTACTGCGAAAGACTGTCCGCCGTCGCCCTTCCCGCCAGCGTGACGAACATCGGCCAGGGCGCGTTCCAAGTCTGCATCAGACTCGCCGCCGTCACCTTTTCCTCCGGCCTCGCCAGCATTGGCGAATCCGCATTTTCAGGCTGCTCCAGCCTGGCTGGCCTCACCCTTCCGGCCACCGTCGCCAGCATCCGCAACTCCGCCTTCTCCGGTTGCACCAGCCTGACCAACATCACCATCCCCGCCAGCATCACCAACCTCGGCAACTCCGCTTTCTCCGGCTGCTCCGGCCTCGTCAACATCTACTTCAAGGGCAACGCGCCCGCCGCGAATGCGACCGTGTTCGCTTCCGACGCCAACGCGACCGTCTATTACCTGCCCGGCGCCACCGGCTGGACTTCCACCTACGGCGGCACGCCCGCCCTCCTCTGGAACCCGCTCATCCAAACCGCCGACGCCAGCTTCGGCGTTGTGAACAATCAGCTCGGATTCAACATCACCGGCACGCCCGACATCCCCATCGTCGTGCAAGCCAGCGCCAATCTCATAAATCCGGTTTGGCAGCCGGTCCAAACCCTCACCCTGACCAACGGCGCCTTCTACTTCACCGACCCGCAGTGGACCAACTACCCCGCCCGCTTCTACCGCATCACTTCCCAATGACCCGCTGAGCCTCCGTCAAGCCGCGAGAATCCGCCCCCGTTCAGCGCCAAGCCGCCCAGACCATCAAACCCTCTCCTACGCAAAGCTTTTTATCATCTAGCATTTATAATTTGAGACCTCTGCAAAACGCGCTTCCACAAGCGGCGGTCTATGACCGCCGCAAACCAGAGGAAATAGCGGCATGGCGGCGGTCATAGACCGCCGCTACAGGCGTTTTGCAGAGGTCTCAATTTATCATTTCCCCGCCTCGTGTTCTTGCCGCCATCCTTATTTTGCTGGTTCCAGCGCCGGGAAAACATACCATGCCTCCGTCCCATGATGGTTATCCGTTCATCACTATGAGAATTAAACTGTTCTACTGGCTCGTTTTGTCGCCGCTTCTGGCCGGCTCTGCCGCCCTTCCCGCCGATGCGCCCGCCGGCCCTTTCTACAACGTCCGCTCCTTCGGCGCCACCGGCGACGGCAAGACGCTCGACAGCCCCGCCATCAACAAGGCCATTGAAGCCTGCGCCCAAGCGGGCGGCGGCACCGTCCTTCTGCCGGCCGGGACTTATCTCAGCGGCTCCATTCGCTTGAAAAGCAACATCCACCTTCTGATTGACGCCGGCGCGACCCTCCTCGGCGCGCCGCAAAACCTGGGCGCCTATGATCCGGAGGAGCCTTTCGCCGGCCCGGCCTACCAGGACGGCGGCCACACCTATTTCCACAACAGCCTGATCTGGGGCGAAAACCTCACCAACATTTCCATCACTGGCCAGGGCATGATCAATGGGGGCGGCCTGGTTTCGGGCGACGGCAGCGAGGATCAGATGAGCGGCTTCTTCAATTTTGGCCGGGCCAACGCGGTTCCCCCCCCAACCAACAACACTCCCCAGCGTTTGGGCAACAAAGCCATCGCCCTCAAGCTTTGCCGCAACGTCCTCATCCGCGACATCACCATCTTTCACGGCGGCCATTTCGCCATCCTCGTCACCGGCTGCGACAACCTGACCGTGGACAACGTCACCCTGGACACCAACCGCGACGGCATAGACATTGATTGCTGCCGCAACACCATGGTTTCCAATTGCCGCGCCAATTGCCCGCGCGACGACGCCATCTGCCCGAAAAGCAGTTTTGCCCTCGGACGAAATGTCATCACCGAAAATCTCACCATCGTCAATTGCCAGGTTTCAGGCTTCGTGGAAGGTTCGCTCCTGGACGGGACGATGAAGCCCGACCGCGGTCACAATGGCCGCATCAAATTCGGCACCGAGGCCAACGGCGGCTTCCGCAACGTCACCGTGGCCAATTGCACTTTCCGCGGCTGCAAGGGCCTCGCCTTGGAAGAGGTGGATGGCGGCATCATGGAAAACATCACCATCAACAACCTCACCATGATGGACGTCGGCAACTATGCCATCTACATCACCACCGGGAAACGCAACC
>JBEKUQ010000058.1:0-8276 GCA_049514835.1 Verrucomicrobiota bacterium
ATGCGCCGCCTGACAGAAGCCGCGCGCGCATTGCCGCCGGCCAATTCCGCAGCGGCGCTTCGCCAGGCACAATCCGCCGCCGAGGCCGCCCTCGCGCCGTGGCCCGACGAGGCCGCGCTGTGGGAACAATTGGGCGAAATCAAGCAGGCGCAGGGTGATTATGCCGGCGCGGCGGCGGCGGCTCAACGTTCGCTTGACCAGGCGCCCAGCAGCGCCCAGTGCTGGCTGCTTTACGGTATTCTGCTGGCCCAGGAAGAGAAATACGAGGATGCAGCCGCCGCCTTTCAGCGGGTGTTTGCGCTCGATCCGCAAGCCGTTTGGGCCAGGCACAATTTTGCCTTGTGCCTGGAAAAACTCGGCCGCCGCGACCAAGCCATCGTCGAATTCAAACGCGCCCTCGCCCTCAAGCCGGATTATGGCACGGCTTGGCTGGCGCTGGGTCAACTCTATGAAGAAATGGGGCGCACCAACGACGCCGAACAATGCTACAACACGGCCTTGACCCATCGCGTTAACCAGTCGGACGATCTGGCCGCGCTGGCCCGCTTTTGCTTCAACCGCCGCTGGTTTGGACCGGCCGTCACCAATTTTACCGCTGCCATTGAGTTTAGCCCCTCGGATCCCGGCTTGCGCATGGAAGCCGGACGGGCGCTGGCGGCGTTCGGTCGGCATGACGAAGCAGCGCGACAATATCTGGCGGCCGTTGAGCTGGAACCCGATCAGCCTCAACCACACATGCAACTGGGGGTTGAACTGGGCCGTCTTGGCAAGCCCGCTCTGGCCGAGCAGGAGTTTCGCCAAGCCCTGCGACTTGATCCCAATTCAATTCAGTCGCGGGCGGACTTGGGCATCGCCTTATACGAACAGGAAAAGCTTGATGATGCCCTCAAACAATTTGAGGACGTTCTTCAGCGCAACCCCAAGGATGCAACCGCCCTGCACTATGCCCAGCTCTTGCGCAATCGGCCGCCTTTGCCAGCAGCCCGCTAGATGGCGAACGCCGGCAATACCGGTCAGGTCGTCGCTGCCGGCCTTGACCACCAATCGTCACCTGCGATGCCGGAGATACACCAGGGCAGGGAGCCGCGCCGGGTGGCGCTCTCTCCGGAGAGACGACCGGCGATTTTCGGGATACACCCTGCATCATTGGCCACAGCCTCTCGGCTTCACCCAAAAGGTGATCCGGTTTGAATGGGAGTTTCCGTCGGCGAGACGCCGACGGGTGCAACCGGGACGGTCGCGCTCCCCGGAAAGTCGCTATTGATTGGGGATACACTGAGATTCCCGACTCGAACTTGACCGAACCCGATTTGCCAGTAGTATCGGGTGTCATGCGCCACGTCGCTGTTGCACCGGTCTCTCGCGGATTTTGTGTCCTTGCCGCGTTGCTTACGCCTGGATTGTGCGCCGCAGTGGCCGCAGCGGAGAACCCCGCCAGCCCGCCGCAACTGGATTTGCTCACCAACTTATTCCAGCTCCGGGGCGGTGCCGGTCAAGAGCCCGCAGTTGTCCATCCCTTCCGAATCGTGGCGGAGGTCTGCGACGTGGATTCCGCCAGCGGTGTGTTGGTCCTCCGCGATCTTTCCGGCGTGGAGTTCATTCGGTTGGATCTCCAGGGCCGCGCCATTGAACCGGGAGCAACTGTGTGTCTGGAAGGAAAAGGATGCGGTGTGATGCCGAAGCGCTTCGGACTGGCTGTTGTCCCCGGAATGGTTGTGGATAACGACGGCCTCCATGGAATCACAGTTGAATCCGGCGCGGCCTTTCTCCATGCCGGCGTCAACCCGATTACGGTTCAGTGGTTCAACCGCGCCGGAGACTTTGGCTTGAGCGTGGAATATGAAGGACCGGGCTTGCCACGGCAACGAATACCAGGCTCCGTTCTGTCAAGAGCGATCACTAATCCCGCGACGAGCACTGCCAATTTTTCCGCCGGACTCGATTATCGGTGTTACCAAGGCGCCTGGGGCTGCCTGCCGGATTTCGGGAAACTCCATCCGGCAAAGACCGGAGTTGCGACCAACTTCGATCTCGATGTTCGAACACGCAACGAAGCTGTGGGGCTGGAATTCAACGGCTTCATCACCATTCCGCGCGACGGCCCATACACGTTCCATCTCGCGTCTGACGACGGAAGCCGGCTCTTTGTCGGCGAGTCGTCCCTGGACGTTCGCGTCTTGAGCCAAAGCCCTCCGCCGGCGGCGGTCGAGAAAGTGCCCGCCACCGCTTTCGAGTGGCAAAGCCGTCCCTGGGTGACCCTTGAAGGGACGGTTGACTTCGTCGGCGTTCGGAGTGCCGGTGGGGAACTACAGATCCGTGTCGGAAACGATGAAATACGCGGGGATGTTTTCGCCAGCGCCGGTTTCGCACCCAACTTCCCACCGGGCGCCAAAGTCCGGGTTTCTGGAATCTATCGGGATGTCATCACAGAAGATGGCTCATGGGGCCCGGGGTTATTGCTGGTCTCCAGTTGGAAAGACATCCGCCCGGCCCTCCCTGCTTCGGATCGGCCTTCCGCCAATGCGATCCGTGATGCCGCGACGTCGAACCTTTCGGCATCGGATGCCGCTTCGGCCCCAAATGGGACCCCGGCGATCGCGACCGCCGCGGAAATCAAGGCGCTTCCCCCCGACTTGGCGAATAAGCAGCTTCCCGTTTCCATCCGCGGCGTGGTGACCACCGTTCTTCCGACTTTCCTCGGAGGCGCGGTTGTCCAAGATTCCACCAAAGGCATTTTCATTTCTCTGCAAGACATCACAAACGCCAAACCGTTGCAGCGCGGGGATTTTTGCCGGATTGAGGGCGTAACCGGTCCGGGATTGTTTGCGCCGGTCATCGTGGCACGCCGCATCACCTGCCTTGGGGCCGGTCAACTGCCCCAGCCGCTGCACGCCACTCGGGAGCAGTTGATTAACGGAAGCCTCGACACCCAGTACACCGAGATAGATGGTGTCGTAACCGCGGTTCACGACCAGCAAATTGCCATGCTGACAGAAGGCGGCAAGGTCACGCTGGACCTGAGCGACTTTCAATCGGAAGAGCTTGCGGGCTACCAGAACGCCCTGGTTCGGATTCGGGGTTGTGCTTTTGCCTTTTTCAACCCGCAGACGCACGAGCTGGACGCCAGATCGCTCCGCGTGATGGGCGGCGCCGTGGATGTCCTTCAGCACGCGCCTCGCGATCTATTTGATGCTTCGCAAAAAAGCATCGGTGAGCTGCTGCTCTACGATCCGGAAGCGGCGCCGTTCCGCCGCTTGAAGGTCAGCGCACAGGTCATTCACGGCCGCGCGGGAGAATTCTTTCTCACCGACGGCACCAATGGCATCCGCGTGACCACCAGGAATCCCGATCCTTTTGCCGTCGGCTACTTGGCGGAGGCCGTTGGTTTTCTCGATTTGGGAGGTCCGGCTGCCGAGCTGAAGGAAGCGGTTATGCGTAAAACGGGCCACGCTTCCCTGCCCCCGCCAAAAAAGCTGGTTCCGGAACAACTGCTTTTGGCCCGTCATGCCGGCATGCTGGTTCAGGTGGATGCCACGCTGATGAACGAATGGCGCGATGGTTCCGAAGACGTGCTGGAGCTCCAGTCCAGGTTCCTTGCTTTCAGGGCGCGGTTTAACAGCCACGGCCAGCCAATCGCATTGCCGCCGTCCGGAAGCCGGCTCGAGTTGACCGGCGTCTATGCGCCTCAAGGCAATCGTCCAAGCGACGGCGATGTTACCGGCTTTGATCTGCTGCTCAACTCGCCGTCGGGCCTTCGGGTTCTGGCGACTCCTTCATGGTGGACTTTGCAGCGCGTCCTCATCCTGGCCGGAATCCTTGCCGCGCTGCTCTGCGCCGTTTTGGTCTGGAACAAAGAGCTGCAGCGCAAGGTTCAAGAACGCGGCCGCCAATTGGAAATGGAAACGCGCAATCGCCAGCGGGCCGAACTGCAACGCGCCGCCGAAGCAGAACGCTCGCGCATCGCGCGCGACTTGCATGACGAACTCGGAACCGGTCTCACCGAAGTGAGTCTGCTGGCCAGTGCCGGCATCGGTGAATTCCGCAGCGTGGGGGAGAGCAACGACCATTTCCGCGTTATTGCCGAGAAGGCCCGGACTCTGGTCTCGGAACTTGATGTCATTGTTTGGGCGATTGATCCTAAACGCAATTCACTGCAATCATTTGCCGACTACCTGGGGAGCTATGCGGAGGAGCTGCTTGCCGCTTCGAGCATCGTTTGCCGGCTGCGGATTCCAATCGAGTGCGACGCGGTCACGCTGACCGGCACCGCGCGGCACAGCCTGTTCCTTGCCATCAAAGAAGCCTTGAACAATGTGATCCGCCACGCCTCAGCAACGGAAGTGGAGCTGCAGATGACGCACTTTGACAATCGCCTTGAAATCGTTATCGCTGACAATGGTCGTGGCTTCGATTGGAACGCCATTCGCCATGGTCATGGTCTGACGAATATTCGTGAGCGGTTGGCAGCGTTGCACGGCCAGTGCCAGATCCAATCACAACCCGGAAAAGGGACCACAGTCAAATGCGCTCTGCCCTTGCCCCACGATCCAAGCTAGGGTGCGCATCTGAGGAATCTCACCACATCCCATGACCACAGTTGCCATTATCGAAGACAACGACACGATGCGAAAAATGCTCGCGGAGTTGATTAATCGGGAGCCGGGATATCGTTGCATCTGCGCGTGCTCGACTTCTCGAGAGGCCCTTATTGAAGTGCCAAAGCAACAGCCCGACGTCGCTCTCATGGACATTTACCTGCCGGACGAATCCGGCATCGCCTGCACGGCGCGATTAACCGAAATAATGCCCGATCTGCAGGTCATTATGGTGACTGTTTACAAAGACACTGACCTGATCTTCCAAGCGCTCAAGGCTGGCGCCTGCGGATACATTCTCAAGCGTTTCCGCCCGGAGGAAATCATTCAGGCTATTTCAGAAGTGCGCGCCGGCGGCGCGCCCATGACCAGCGAGATTGCCCGCATGGTGGTGCGCTCTTTTCGGGCGCCTTCGGCCGCGCCTTTGGCCGTGCCCGACCAAAACGGGTTGACGACCCGCGAAGCGGAAATCCTTATGCTGCTCGCGGAAGGACTCTCCAACAAAGAGATTGCGCAAAGAGCGAACATCAGTGCCGGGACCGTTCGCATCCATCTGGAACACATCTTCAAGAAACTCCACGTTCGCAGCCGAACCGAAGCAGCCATCAAATACTCGCACAAGAATTAGCACGGAGCCACCGGCGCTCACAATGAGGCCATCGGCGCTGCCCGCGGGGTAATCGGGTCGAATATGATATATGTCATATAGCGGTATCCCTCCCAGTCGTTATTCTTGGCGCATGCACTTCGAATCCGTCGGAACAGACGCCTTTCTGATGAATAGGAGCAGCGTTCCCCTGGCATTGTGCTTCGGAAGCACATTTGAGCATCACCGAAACCGCGGGTCTTCTCGCTGACCCGGCTCGCATCGCCCCATGAAACCGATTTCCTTGAGGGAGTTGCCTGCCGTTTATCGTACTTGTTATTTGCAGGAAACTTACTATATGATTCAAAAAATGAGTATTCAGTTCACGCATGTGGCGTTCGACCCATCAGGCGCGCCAGCCGCCCGCCGCAATTCCGGCTTGCCCTCGGGGAAGCCTGTTCAAAGCCGGCGGCCGGGTCGTCGGTTCCTGTCAACTCTCGTTGCAGCCATTTCCCTGATGACTTTGGGAAATCTGGCGTTTTTCGCGTCGGACGCCGTGGCGGACGAGGAATCCTGCACCAGTTGCGGACAGCAGGTGAGCCTGAGCGGGGACTTTGCGCATCGCAAGGACAATGCTTCGGTCACCATCGAAGGCGCCTCCAATAATGCCGCCGCCTTTCGCGAAGAAATCAACGGAAAGGGTTTTACCCTCACCATCGCCCACCTGCCCGCGGGCAAGTACACGATCCTCATTGGCGAAGCGGAAACGCTGATGAGCGCGGCGGGGGAAAGATTGTTTGACGTGACTTCCGGCGACGTCCCGCTGGCCAAGGACTTCGATATTCTCGCCACCGCAGGCGTCGCGCGGAAAGTGTGTTCCATCACCGGCGCGGTCGAGCATGAAGATGATTCGATCAAGGGGCCGCTGACGGTTTTATTTGCGGCGAGCAAGGGCGTCGCGAAATTCAATACTTTCGAGGTGAAAGATGCCTCGGGCGCATCGGTCGTGGCCTTCGACGCCTCGGAAATGGCGGCGCCTTTTTCAGCCGCCGCGAAGCGCATCCCGGAGATCAAGGAGCCGGCCATCTGGAAGGATCCGTCGCAGCCCTTGCCGGCGCGCGAAAAGGACCTGATCCGCCGGATGTCGCTGGAGGAAAAAGTCGGGCAATTACAAGGCGGAATGAGCGGGGCGCCCGGAATCCAGCGGCTCGGGCTGCCGGGTTATAATTACTGGAACGAAGCGCTGCATGGCGTCGCCAACAACGGCATCGCCACCGTGTTCCCGGAGCCGGTCGCCCTGGCTTCCACTTTTAATCCACAATTGCTGCATCAGGCAGGACACGCTATTGGCATTGAAGGCCGGGCCAAGTTCAACGATTACGTCTCCAAACACAATGGCGACGCCGCATGGTGGAAGGGGATGACGTTCTGGACGCCGAACATCAACATTTTCCGCGACCCGCGCTGGGGCCGCGGCCAGGAAACCTACGGAGAAGATCCGTATCTCACCGGCGCGATGGGCGTGGAGTTTGTCACAGGAATCCAAGGCGACGACCCCAATTATATGCTTTCAATGGCTTGCGCCAAACATTACGCGGTCCACAGCGGCCCGGAAGCCGACCGCCATCGTTTTGATGCCCAGCCGTCGGATCGCGATTTGTATGAAACGTATCTGCCGCAATTTGAGCGGGTGGTGCGCGAGGGGCATGTCGCCGGCGTCATGGGGGCCTACAGCGCGCTCAACGGCGTGCCGGATTGCGCGAATTATTTCCTGCTCACCGACCTGTTGCGCAAGCAATGGGGATTTGTCGGTTACGTCGTCTCGGATTGCGATGCGATCCACGACATTTGGAGCCAGCAGGCGCATCATTATGTGAAGACGGCCGAAGAGGCCGCCGCCGCCGCCGTCAAGGCCGGCTGCGATCTCTGTTGCGGCGGAGATTACAACGCTTTGGTGCGGGCCGTTCAACAAGGACTGATCACGGAACAGGAAATTGACCGGGCCTTGTCTTACACCTTGTGGACCCGCTTCCGGCTCGGAATTTTTGATCCGCCCGAAAAATGCCAGTATTCCAAGATCGGCATTGACCAGAACGACACCCCGGCAAACCGGGATCTTGCCTTGCAGATCGCGCGACAATCCTTGGTGCTGCTGAAGAATGACGGCATCCTCCCGCTCAACCGGGCCAAGATCAAGCACATCGCCGTCATCGGCCCCAATGCCGATTCGGTGGCGGTGCTGCAAGGCAATTACAACGGCACCGCGTCACATCCGGTGACGATTTTAAAAGGCATCACCAATGTGGCCGGGTCGAACATTGTTGTGACCTACGCTCAGGGCTGTCCGCTCACCACCAACTCCTCCGGTCGCGGTTTTGGCCGGGGTCCTGGTCGGGGGGGCGCCGCGCCGGGCCGTCCGGTTCCGGAACTCCAGGCGGAAGCCATCAGCGACGCCGTTGCTGCCGATATTGTCATTTATGTCGGCGGCATCAGTCCCTCACTCGAAGGCGAGCAGCGTGACCGCACCACCATTGAATTGCCCGATGTGCAAGAGGGTCTCGTGCGCGCGCTTTACAAGACCGGCAAGCCGATCATCATGGTTAATGGCAGCGGTTCGGCCATTGCCCTGCCGTGGGAAGCCGAGCACCTGCCCGCTGTTCTTCAGGCCTGGTATCCGGGCGAGGAAGGCGGACGCGCTGTGGCCGAGGTCCTCTTCGGCGACGCCAACCCCTCCGGCCACCTCTCCTTGACCTTCTACCGCGCCACTGCGGACCTGCCCAGTTTCACAGATTACTCCATGACCAATCGCACCTACCGCTTCTTCAGCGGCACTCCTCTGTTTGCCTTCGGTCACGGCTTGAGCTACACCAAGTTCGATTTCAAGAGCGGCAAGCTGGAGTCGAAAAAAATCCCCGCCAACGCCACCGCCAAAGTGACGTTCACGGTGAAGAATTCCGGCAAACGCGACGGCGACGAGGTGGCGCAGGTTTATTTCCGCCACGTCAACTCCGCCGTTCCGCAGCCCAAGCTGGCGCTGTGCGGTTTCACCCGCGTGCCGCTCAAACACGGCGAATCAAGCCGCGTCACGGTTGAAG
>JBEKUQ010000059.1:0-8260 GCA_049514835.1 Verrucomicrobiota bacterium
AGCTTTTGTCCAACGGTCCGGGTGATGCCATCCCCAACGGCTCCGGAGGCGCAGTGTTGGCGCCGGCCCAAAACGGCCCGGTCGCGTGGCGGGACGAAAAGCAGGCGCTGGCGCCATTTTATGAAACCTTGCGCGACCGGCTGATCGCCCACTTCGAGATGATCAATCTGACGCACAAACCAAAACTGGTGGCGTTGACGAGTTGCCACAATGGGGCCGGGGTGAGCACCATGGCCTCCGGACTGGCCTCGTTGCTGTCCGAGACAGGAGAGGGCAACGTCCTGCTCGTCAATATGAACTCCGAGAGTGGCGACGCGCACCGCTTCTACAAGGGCAAGCTCAGCCTGGGCTTGGACGACATTTTCGAGAAGGCGCAGGAGAACCGGGAGAATGCCATGGTGCAGGAGAATCTTTACGTGGTCGATGAATCCTCCAACCGGGACAAGCTGCCCGCCATGCTGCCCAAACGATTCAGTCACCTGGTCACCAAGATGAAGGCGAGCGATTACGATTACATAATCTTTGACATGCCGCCGGTCACGCAAATCAGTGTGACGCCGCGGCTGGCGCGGTTCATGGACATGGTGCTGTTGGTGGTGCAGGCGGAGAAAACAGACCGCGATGCGGCGGAGCGGGCGGCGGCACTGCTTTCGGAATGCAAGGCCAATGTGGGGGTGGTGATGAACAAAAGCCGCTCTTACGTTCCGCGGCGGCTGCACCAGGAGCTTTGAGGGAAGCGAGAGGTGGAAAAGACAAGTTCATTGCTGCAAACGGCGATCCGCAACCGCTTTTATTACGGCATCAAACCGCTGCTTCCAGCGCGGTTCCGGCTGGCCTTTCGAGGCTGGATGATGCGGCGAAAGCGCCAACACTGCCGCGAGGTGTGGCCAATCCTGCCGGGTTCGGAATGCCCGCCCCAGGACTGGCCCGGCTGGCCGGACGGCAAACAATTCGCTTTGGTGCTGACGCATGATGTGGAGGGTCCGTCCGGCCTGGCCAAATGCCGGCAAGTGCAGGAAGTGGAAAAGAAATACGGCCTGCACTCCTCCTTCAATCTCATTCCGGAAGGCAGCTACCGGGTTTCACGGGAGTTTCGGATGGAGTTGGCCCACGATGGTTTTGAGGTGGGTTTGCATGATTTGTTCCACGATGGCCGGCTTTACCGGAACCGGGCCGAGTTTGCACGGAACGCGGTCCAGATTAACCAATATCTGAAGAACTGGGGGGTGGTGGGTTTTCGCTCGGGGTTCATGTTTCATAAGCTGAGCTGGCTACAGGATCTGGACATTCAGTACGACACCTCGACCTTTGACACGGATCCATTTGAACCGCAGCCGGACGGAACCGGGACGATATTTCCGTTCTGGTATGAAGGGGCGGCTGGGCGGGGTTATGTGGAACTGCCCTACACGCTGCCGCAGGACTCGACGCTTTTTCGGCTGCTGGGAGAGCGGACGCCAGCCATCTGGAGGGACAAAGTGGATTGGATTGCCCGGCACGGGGGCATGGCGCTGCTGAATGTGCATCCCGACTACATTGATACTGAAGGGGGGAAGCGGCGGGCATTGAAATATCCGCTGGCCTATTACGAGGAATTCATCCAGTACGTGGCGATGACTTACGCGGGTTCGTATTGGAACCCGCTGCCGAAGGAACTGGCGGCGTGGTACAAAGGCGCCTTGGTGAAGAGCAGGGCGGCGGAAGACGGGGGAAGGATTTTCGTGGAAGACTTGGGCATGTTGGCGGCTGTATCCAGGCCAAAACCACTAGCGGAGCCTGATCCCGCCGCCGTGCCTTTGGGTTCCGAGAATCCCAACGGTTTCCGGACGCTCCGTGCCTTGCCGCCTAAGAGAGTCTGCATGATCGTCTATTCAAACTATGAAAGGGACAACCGGGTGATGCGCTATGCTGAAGAACTGGCCAGGCGGGGGGATAGGGTCGAGGTGCTGGCGTTGAGCGGCGCCCGGAGGACGGTCAGAACGAGCATGATGAATGGGGTGCAGGTTTGCTGGATTCAGAGCCGGGCGCGCAAAGATGAGAAGAGTCGGGGTTCGTATATGTGGCCGGTGTTGAAGTTTTCCGCGCTGGCCTCGGTTGTGGTGACGTGGCGGCACCTGAGGCATTCCTATGACCTCGTGCATGTCCACAACATGCCGGATTTTCTGGTTTTCACGGCTTGGTTTCCGAAGTTGACGGGGGCAAAAATAATACTGGACATACATGACATCGTGCCCGAGTTCTATGCGAGCAAGTTCAAAGTGGCCGGGGACAATTCCTGGGTGAGGATGCTCAAAAAGGTGGAACGCGCCTCGGCCCGGTTTTCCCATCACGTCATTATTTCGAACGATCTTTGGCGGGAAAAGTTCGTGGCGCGCACCGGAACGGCCGGCAAATGCACCGTCTTTGTGAACAACGTCAACTCAGATGTTTTCAGCCCCCGCCCGCGGAAGCGGCGGGACGACAAATTCATCATCCTCTTTCCGGGCGGGCTGCAATGGCATCAGGGCGTGGACATCGCCTTGAGGGGTTTTGCAATCGTCGGCCGTCAGGCGCCGGAGGCGGAATTCCATATTTATGGAGACGGCATCATGAAAGAAAGCCTGATGGAACTGTCCCGCGAGCTTGGTTTGGAAGACAAGGTTCATTTCTTCGACCCAATCCCGGTGCAAGCCATTGTCGAGGTGATGGCCAATGCCGATTTGGGGGTCGTTCCCAAGCGGGCTGATTCCTTCGGCAATGAAGCTTACAGCACCAAGATCATGGAATTCATGTCACTGGGCATTCCGGTGATTGTGTCGAGCACCAAGATTGACCGGCTCTATTTTGATGGTTCGGTGGTTCGCTTTTTTGAATCCGGGAACGTTGCGGCGCTGGCCGACGCCATGCTGGAAATGATCCGCCACCCGGCCCGGCGCCAGGAGATGGCCAAACGCGCCTCCGAATACGCCGCTCGCAATAGTTGGGATACCCGGAAGAGGGAGTATCTTGGTTTGGTGGATTCGCTCTGCGCGGGCAGCGGTCGCAATGGCTCCTGACGGCGGCGCCCTGGAAACCCAACCATGGCCGGCATTCGATTTGATCGCGCCCTGACGATGGCCGTTTTCCATCCACTCGACCGGGAAACTCCGCCGACCATTGTCTGACGGCGGGTTCCGTAGAGAGTTCTGCCATGTCCGAAAAGATTCAACAAAGCGCCGAAATGGTGGCACGCTGGGTGGAGAAGCATGATTTCAAAGCCTACGATCCGGGCGATGGCAATTTATCATTCCTTCATCGCCTGACTCTGAACAAGCCGTTCTTGGAACGGCTTCTCCAACAACTGGTTTACAGAGCCCCTTGGAACATGCGGCCGCTGTTCGGAATCAAGCCGCACACCTCCACCAAGGGAATGGGATATCTGGCCTGGGGATACACCAAGATGTACCGGCGCACCCGTCAGCCGGAATTTGCTCAACATGCCCGGACCTGTCTGAACTGGCTCATTGAAAACAAGTCTCCAGGTCACGATCACTGCTGCTGGGGAAACCATTTTCTATTTTCCTCGCGCGGGGGCAGAATTCCAAAACTGGAGCCGACCATCGTTTGGAGCGGCCTCATCGGCCAGGCTTTCCTGGAAGCTTATGAAGTTCTTGAGATCCCCCAATACCTCGAAGTTGCCTCCAGCGTTTGCCAATGGATCCAGGGCCTGCCGCGCGAAACGACCTCCACGGGAATTTGCCTGAGCTACATCGGCACCGCGCAAAGCTCCATTCACAATTCAAACGTCCTCGGCGCCGCGCTGCTGGCCCGGGTCGGCGCCTTGACCGGCGACCGCGCCTCTCTGGACCTGGCAAAGCAAGCCATGCTCTATACCTGTTCGCGTCTTCGCCCCGATGGCTCGTGGTATTACGGTGAAGCCGACAAGTATCATTGGGTGGACAACTTCCATACCGGCTACAATTTAGACAGCGTCAAGCGCTACATGCAGGCCACCGGTGACCGGCAGTTTGACGGGCAGATGCACCGCGCTTATGACTATTTCAAGCAGACTTTTTTCGAGCCTACCGGGCGGCCCAAGTATTACAATACCCAGGTCTATCCAATTGACATTCAATGCGCCGCCCAAGCGATTGATACATTGTCATTTTTTTCCGACACCGACCCGGGTGCCCTGACGCTCGCGCGCAAAGTTGCCGAATGGACAATTGATAACATGCAGGACGCCGACGGCCACTTTTATTATCGCCGCAACGGCTGGACGGTCAATCGCGCGCCCATGCTTCATTGGGGACAGGGCACAATGTTCAAAGCGCTGGCGCATTTGCTGCTAAAGTTGAGCGAGGCGGCTCCGCGCCTCTCCGCACAATCGGTGGCGGCCGGGCATTCCCAACCCCCCGCCGCCCCGGGCGTTTCGCAGCTTCGGTGCGTCTTGGTGACGCCGGCGCGAAACGAAGAAGCTTTCATTCAAGGCACAATTTGTTCGGTTATCAACCAGACTGTGCGCCCCATCAAATGGGTCATCGTGAGCGACGGCTCGACGGACCGCACTGATGAGATCGTGCGGCGCTACGCCGCCGAGCACCCCTGGATCGAACTGGTCCGGCTGCCCGAGCACCGTGACCGCCAGTTCGCAGCGAAGGCGCGCGCCTTTAACGCCGGCTGCGAACGTTTGGCCAATCTCGATTACGACATCATCGGCAATCTCGACGCGGACATTGCCTTCGAGCCTGATTACCTTGAGTTTCTCCTGGAGAAATTCGCCGCCCTGCCCGGTTTGGGAGTTGCAGGAACACCCTTCTCGGAAGACGCGGAGGATCCGCACGGCAACACGTATGCGCACCAATTCGCCAACCTCGAGCATGTCTCGGGCGCTTGCCAGCTCTTTCGCAAGCCGTGTTTCGACGACGTTGGCGGTTACGTCCCGGTGAAGGCCGGCGGCATTGACTGGATCGCCGTCACCACCGCGCGCATGAAAGGCTGGCAGACGCGCACGTTCACCGAAAAAGTCTGCTTCCATCATCGCAAGCTGGGCGTCGGCTCCGGCTCCCATGGCAAACTGCGGATGCGTTTTCATTACGGCCGCAAAGCCTACTTTGTCGGCGGCCATCCGATCTGGGAATGCCTGCGCGGCCTGTTTCAGATGCGGCAGAGACCATTCATTCTGGGCGGCCTTTGGTTCATCGCTGGTTACCTCTGGTCGGCATTGCGCCGCCGCGAGCGGGCGGTCTCCCATGAATTGATGCAATTCCATCGCGCCGAACAAATGTCCCGGTTGCGCGGCATTTTCACACACTCACGGCGGATCCAGTGAGGAAAAGCAACATTGTTTTCCGCATCGAGTTTTTTTTAGCCCTTCAGAAACCATGAACGAAATTCCTACAAGGGACCGTGCGGCGGGTTTAACGCCGAGACTTGTGACAACACGTCGCGGACCAGTTCGGATTGCGGCCGTTCACGATGCGGCATGGATCGAAGGCGAACTGATTGCCGAACCGGAAAACTTCGTCGCTTCTTTGCGCAGCGCCCCGCCCGCCGATATTCTTGTTTTCGCGCGCCCGCTTCCGAATCGTGAACCTTGCTATCCCTTTCATTTCGAATGGGACAACGTCGCCGCGGCCAAGCTCGGCGAATTTACCCAATGGTGGGAGGCGCTTCCGCAGGAAACACGCAAGAACGTCCGCCGTTCCCAGCGCCGAGGTGTGAGCGTCAGACGCGTGAGTTTCGATGACCAGCTCGTTCGGGGAATCAGCAAGATCTACAACGAAACCCCCGTTCGGCAGGGACGCAAGTTCTGGCACTACGGAAAGAGTCTTGATCGGGTCAAGGCCGAGAACGCCACTTACCTGGATCGCGGCGAGCTCATCGGCGCGTTCTTCAACGGTGAACTGATTGGCTTCATGAAGTTTGTCATGGTGAACAACCTGGCCCGCATCATGCAGATCGTCTCCATGGAAGCGCACATGGACAAACGCCCGACCAACGCGCTGCTGGCCAAAGCCGTTGAGATATGCTGCGAGAAACGCGCCTCTCACTTGATTTACGGCAAATACGTCTATGGGAAAAAGGAACACAGCCCGTTGATCGAATTCAAAAAGAGGAACGGTTTCGAGCGGCTTGATTTTCCATGTTATTACGTACCGCTTACGCGCGTGGGCGCGCTGGCCATTCGCTTTGGCTTGCATCGTGGGCTGGCCCAGCTTATGCCGGAAAAGGTCACGAATTTGTTTCTCGCCATGCGCACGGCTTTTTACCGCCGCCGTTTCCGTTTGCGGGGCGGAATTAACGCGGCCAGCGCGGGGCAAAATCTTCCGGCTGGCAGTTCTTCGACCACGGTTTGAAATTTATGTATAATTGGTTGGAATAACATTCACGATTTTGCGCCGGTGTAGCTCAACGTCAGAGCGGCTGATCTGTAATCAGCAGATGGAGCGTTCAATTCCTCCCGCCGGCTCCAATTTTTAATAGAAACGCACATGCCTGGAATCACTGGCATATTTGGCTTGCACAAACGGGACGAAAACGGTTCCTTGATCCACCGGATGTCGCAGCCGATGTTGCACGAGGATTTTTATTCCTCCGGCACGTACGCAAGTCGTGAGTCGGGGATTTTTTCCGCCTTCGTTGGCGCGGATTCCGCCCGTCCTCCCAGCCTCGCTTGGAATGAAGGTGGCAACATCGGCTGCTTCATCTCCGGCGAGCCGGTCATCGGCTCATCCGATGCGGCTTGGCCCGGCTCTCGCGGTCATCGCCTGGCCGGCGACGCCAGTGCAGCCTTGGTCGGTCTCTACCAGGAACTTGGCCTCGGTGCGTTTGAGAAATTGAACGGCTGGTTTTCCGGTCTGCTGGTGGACCTGCGCCAGCGTCAGGCGGTTCTGTTTAACGACCGCTACGGCCTGAATCGAATTTATATCCACGAAGAGGGTGATCGCCTCTTTTTTTCTTCTGAGGCCAAGTCCCTGCTCGCCGTGCTTCCCGCGCTGCGCGAGCTGGACCCGCGTGGCCTGGCGGAATGGTTCAGTTGCGGCTGTGCCTTGGGGAACCGAACTCTGTTTCGCGGGGTCTCGCTGCTGCCGCCAGGCTCGGCCTGGATTTTCTCCGCCGACGGCCGGTTGAAAAAGCAGACCTATTTTAATCCATCCGCATGGGAGAACCATCGGGAATTGTCGCCGACGGAATACTCCGAGCAACTTCAGCAAACGTTTCCGCGCCTGTTGAGCCGATATCTCAACGGCAGCCGGCCAGTCGCCATGTCGCTCACCGGCGGTCTGGATGGCCGGATGATCATGGCCTGGGCGCACTCCAACCGCGGAGAACTGCCCTGCTACACCTTCAATGGCACTTATCGCGATTGCGCGGACGTGCGGATTGCGCGAAAAGTCGCCGCCGCTTGTGGCCAGCCGCACCAGACCATCATGGTGGGTAATGAGTTCCTCGCGCAATTCCCGCGGCTGGCGGAACAGTGCGTCCGCATCACCGACGGCGCGATGGATGTGACCGGAGCCGCTGAACTGTATGTCAATCGTCTGGCCCGCCAGATCGCCCCGGTGCGGCTGACCGGCAACTACGGCTCGGAAATTCTCCGGCGCTACGTTGCCTTCAGACCGCACGCCCTGCCTCCGGAAATGTTTTCATCGGATTTTTTGCCGCAGCTTGCTGCCACTGCCGGCACCTATGCCGCAGAATCCGCCGGCAACCGGCTCTCATTTATTGCATTCAAACAGGTGCCCTGGCATCACCACGCCCGCCTGGCCATCGAACAATCGCAGATCAGCGTCCGTTCCCCTTACCTGGACAATGACCTGGTCGCCCTTGCGTTCCGGGCGCCGAGCGGAGCAGCCACGAGCCTGGCGCCTTCGTTGCGTCTCATTGCGGAAGGCAATCCGTTGCTTGGCCAGATCCCCACCGACCGGGGCATCACCTATCCCGCGGATCGAATGACAAACCGCATGAACCGCTCCATCCAGGAATTTCTGGCCAAAGCAGAATACGCTTATGACTACGGCATGCCCAACTGGCTTGCGCGAGTTGATAACTGTTTCGCTCCATTCCATTTCGAAAGACTTTTCCTGGGCCGCCAGAAATTCGTTCATTTCCGCACTTGGTATCGCCATCAGCTTGCGGATTATGTGAAACAGGTTTTGTTGGATCCGCGTTCCCGGTCCCGCGCCTATTTAAACGGACCGGCCTTGGAACGATTGGTGAGTTCCCATGCCAGCGGCCGGCGCAACTGCACCGTCGAAATCCATAAATTGCTCACCGCGGAAATCATGCAGCGGCAATT
>JBEKUQ010000060.1:0-8172 GCA_049514835.1 Verrucomicrobiota bacterium
TGCCGTCGGTTAGCAGCTTGGCTTGCCGGCCCGCTTGCGGGGCCGTGAGCCTGCGGTCCTCCGGGAGCGGATGCGCTTCGGCGAACTCCAATCCCGCCTGAAACGCCCGCGCGTTCCCCTCCACCACCGCCGGGCCTTTCTTGGCAAATTTCTTGCGAATCCCCGCCAGCATGCTCTCCCGCCCGATTCCAAACCACCCCGCCAGCAACCCGACCACCACCACATTCTTCGCCTTGTCCGTGCCGGCGTTTTTCTCCGCCATCTCCGTGATCGGCACGCTGAACACCAGCGACGGCGTCACCCCTTCCAAGGGCAGCTTGTCCGGCGCCACCCCGGTCTTGCTTTCATAGATCACCATCGTGGCCGCTTCCACCGGCAGCTCCCAGCCGAACCGCCGGAAATCCTCCCAGTTCAGCGCCACCGCCACGTCCAGCGGCCCGTTCGGATTCAGCACCGGCCGCGTCGCCAGCCGCAGGCGGCACGACGCCTCCCCGCCGCGGATTTGCGACCCGAAACTCTTGGTCATCATCCCGTAATAACCTTCCAGCGCCGCAGCCGTGATCAGCGATTCCCCCGCTGAAATCACCCCGTCGCCGCCGGACCCGGCAATGCCGATAATCAAATCTTGACTCATTTCTAGTGTTATCCATCCTCCGGTATCCCGCTTTTCCCGCTCACCCTATTTTGGCAAAACCTTGCCATATTTTAGCTTCCGCTGGAGGCTTCTCGACGGCAGGGCGAGACTCCGTCGAGCCCTCGCACCCCGAAAAACCCGCGGCTGCGACAACTCGCCAGCCAACCGCCAACCAACGCCACCCGTGGCTGTTCCCTCTCCCTTCGGGAGAGGGTCAGGGTGAGGGGCATCCTCCAAACAAAATGCCCATACCCATTCGTAGTTCTACCCTCCACTCCTCAGAGGAATTGCAGGCGCGCTCCCGGCAAAAATGGTGCGCGAGAGAGGATTCGAACCTCCACCCCTTGCGGGACCAGATCCTAAGTCTGGCGTGTCTGCCATTTCACCACTCGCGCCGCCCGTTATGCCCCTTGACAATACCCCATTGCCACGACCCGTGGCAAGTTTTCGGCGGAGCGTTCTTACCTGTAGCGTCGAGCCTGTGGCTCAACCTCGGCGCACAGCGCCGACACTACAACAATTGCATATTTCTGCCAAAACTCCTCCTTCTCCGTTTTCTGTTTGCGCCCGTGAAAATCCTTTGCCCGCGAGGTTGCCAAACAGACCGCCCGCTGGCATAGTAGCACAATGAAGACGCTCGCTGAAATCGAACAGGCCGCCCGGCAGTTGCCGCCCGCCAAGCAAATCGAGTTGCTTTACTTTCTGGTGCAGCGCCTCGATGAGGCGAATCTGCCGCTGCCTCAACCGCGCGAGTTCTCCGCCGGGCAGCTTCAACAATGGCTCGACCAGGATGAGGAGGACCTGCGTCGGTTTAGGGCAGGCGCGTGAGGTTGTTTCTAGATAGCACCGTCGTGCTGGCAGCCTGCGGCCGGCCATCCGGCGCGTCGCGGGCCGTCTTTGATCTGGCTCAGCAAAACGGCTGGACACTGCTGACCAGCCGTTATGTCCTCAGCGAAGTGACGAAGAATCTGCCCAAGCTGCGACCCCAAGCGCTCACCGACTGGCCGGCCTTGTCTCCCAAACTTACCGTGACACGCGATGTCTGGACTTTGGATCGCCCCGTGGTCTTTGAGCCTGCCAAGGATCGTCCTGTGCTCTTCACCGCCGCCGCGTGGGCCACAACCTTGTTGACTCTCGATGCGGCCGACTTCGGCAAATTGGCCCAGACTGGCTTTTATCATTTGGCTGTGATGAGTCCCGGCGCGTTCCTGGAGCGCGAGCGGGCGGCCGGACGCCTATCGTCGCACTAAGCCCGCGCTGTGGTCCTTTGCGGCAACTCATTTTTTGGAACAGGAAGAGCGCGGAGGCAACAGAGAAAAAGCTCCGTTTTCCGGTGTCCTCCCGTTCAAATCGGCCTGCCGCTTTCCGCGAGCATCCCCGTCCACCGTGGCTTTAACGAAGGCGGAAATTCACGGAGTTGGCGTTTGATGAGGCGGCGGAAGTGCGCTGGCAGGAATCCCGGCCAGCGGAAGCGGACAACATTGATGTGGGGCCAGCGACAGAAACGGGTTGGCAAAGCGATTTGATTGAAGCGTCGGGGGATCCATCTTAGTTTGATACACGAACAACCTGCTGTATATTTGTTTTTAGACGACTTCGCATACATGAAAAAGAACTATCCGCTTTTCGCGTTCGTTGGGGCCATAGCGGTTCAGTGGCTTCTTTGGAGCCGGATTAGCTACATCATTAAAGACTACAGGCATCCAGATATTTGGTATTTTGAGAATCTTGGACTTGCTGGTCTGGCATTGCTGTTTGTTGCTCCGGTGCTACGCCACGGCGTGATGTGGCAACGAATTGTTGCAGGTCTGCTTTGCGTTTTCCCCATTATTTTACTGGCTGATTATTGTCGTTATGCCATCACGGAACTCAGGTCATGAGCCCATCGCCCAACACGTCGCCGGAGCCAACTGCCGTTAGGGCTGTCAGTTCCGCTATCGCGGTTTACGTCGCCGGTCGGCGGTGGCTCGGCTTTCTATGTTAGGCCGCGTTCGCGCATCGTGACACACTATCTCTCCAACCCGAATGTCAAGCTGCTTGTTGGCGCTGTTGCTGCCGTGGGGCTTGCTGTTCTCTTCGTCCCCGCGCTCGCGCACGGTCACACGGCAAGGGACTTTGACTATCCGTGGCACGACCGAGTGCGTGACGTGTTCATGCTGGCACTGGCAACGGTCGCGGTCGTCAGCGTGGTTTCGGTGTTTATCCGTGGCTCTGTCGGACAGCGCATCTTCGCCGTAGCCACTGCCGCCTTGCCGATTTATGTGCTGGTTCGATTTGTGGTCTGGGTGCTGGGTTTGTTTCGTGCATGAGACTAGATGGCCAGACAAATGGCTACAACCAACGCGGGATGGCCGATCCAGTTACGCTTCGCGGTTCACGGCTTTCGGGCCCGCGTGGCTGAATTCTGGACCTTAGCCGCTGTTTTCCCCCTCCGCGACAGCGGAAACCAACATTGACGCCCCAAAAGCGGCCTTCCCTCCCTGGCTTCAACTCCCTGGTGGTGATGGCGGTGGATTCCATGTTGCGAAGGGGTGTTAGCACACGGCCATCGGGCGCAAGCTGGAATCCAGCGACTTCACGACCAGGCACTTGTCGGGGCGGCTTGTCCCGCCGTCTTGTCTCGCCATAGCGCAACGCGACGGCGGAAGGCTTGGCGAAGGAGGAAGCGTTCGCGTGTTGGCATTCCGCCGTCGCGCAAGGCGCTATGGCGGGACAAGTCGGCTTGGCCTTCCTGCCTTGAGCAAGCCGGATGATCCGCCTTCGCTAAAGCTACGGCGGACAAGGCGGGGAAATCCTGCATTCCGATTCGCCGCGCTCCTTCGACAATCGCTTGAAATGTGGATTTGGCTGTGGTAATTTGCTTTCACTGATGAGCTTGGCTGAATTAAAGGATAATGTCATGGCGTTGCCGGAGAGCGAGCGCCATGATTTCGTTGTGTGGCTGAATCGCTTGGAACAGGATTACGGAGACATCCCCGGAGAAGCTCTGGCCGAACTGGCCGCCGAAGTCTGGGATCAGGACGACCGCCCGCCCCACCCGCGCCTCGTTTTTAGCCTTTGACACCCGGCCTGAGCGGAGTAATTTTAGGGCGTGAACAGGGGTTGGCAGCGGCCCGGCGCATCCGGCGAGAAAATTATGCAAAAAAGTCATTCCAAGAAAGCGGGAAACGGGGTGCAGAAGCCCAATAACCTAAAATCGCGTCCTGGTGGACGGGGAAAAAATGGCTTTGTGCATGTGATCAGTCCCGCAACGGTCTCCGAAATACGGAGGGAGCTCGGCATCAAGCCGTACCATATCAGAAACGTGCGGCGCGCCTTTAAGATGGCTGGTGTAGAGGTTTGATCGCTGGCCTATCCGTATGAGATCAGGGATGGAAGCGAAACGGCGAGGCGTCTTCCTAAACGTTCCGTTCGACCAAGATTATGAGCCGCTATTTGTCGCCCTGATCAGCGCCCTCGCGGCACTGGGACGCACGCCGCATTCTGTGCTTGAGGTTCCAGAGCAAGGCGAAGGCAGGCTGGCCCGCATCTTTGGGCTGATGCGCCAGTGTCCGGTTTCCATCCATGACTTGAGCCGGGTGGAACTGCCTGTGCGATTCAATATGCCTTTTGAACTTGGGATTGCCTTCGCTCTGTCGCGCATCGAGAGGTCTCACAAATTCGTTTTGCTGGAAGCAAAGCGGCATCGGTTGCAGAAAACCTTGAGCGATGTGAACGGGATTGACCCCGGAATCCATAATGCGGCGGTCAAGGGCGTCATTTCCTCCGTCTTGTCGCATTTGGGCAAACCGCGAGAAAATCCAGACGCGAAAGCAGTCGCCAGCATCCATCGGCAGCTATGGAAAATAATCCCTTCGCTCAAGGCGATTCATGGCCGGACCAACATTTACTCCCGGTCCATCTTCACTGAACTGGTTGAGGCCGCCACCGGAATAGCAAAGAACGAAGGGCTGGTTGTAAATTGATTGGCCGCTCCCGGTTGTCTCAGTTTCAAGCGCGGAAACGTCCGGCAGCGCCGGTTAATCGCCGGGCTGAATTTGTGCCACTTTTTGTGCCACCTTCATGGTTTTCTCGAACCTCCCCGGCAGTTTGGCGAAAAGTGAGTTTTCCCCCGTAGAATCAAGGGGTTTGACGTGGTTTAAGCGATGGAAAGAATTGACAAAAAATGGCTATTTCTCGAATCCTAAGTCTGGCGTGTCTGCCATTCCACCACTCGCGCCGCCCCTTCTGCCCCTTGACAATACCCCATTTGGGCCGCCTCTGGCAAGTGTCGGGCGGCGGATTGCCACGGCCGTTGGGCTTTGATTTCGCGGTTCGTCGGGTGCATCATCTTGCGGAGATATGATCCATGTCAACAGCTTCAAAAACCTGCGGCTTCTTGGCGGGTTCGTCATTGTTGAAATCGAGCTCACGCCGGAACCGTTGTTGGACGCTTTGGGGCGGGACGCCATCGCGCAAACGCGAATTGTCGGGCGGCAATTCCATCTTCTCATCCGTTCCGATCTGCCAGAAGAGGAATTGTCGGTCACCCTGTACCACGAAGTCCTGGAAGCCGCATCCGTTGGCAGCGCAGACCCGCCCGGAAGTGTGGTAAATTTCAACGAAGGCGATTTCGAGAGTGCCGCGCGAGCCGCCCATAAACGGTGGGGCAATGCTTCCGCGCAAAACTTAAACCGCCTCTTGCAATTTTACGAATTTAGTGAAGAATAGGGGTATGTTTGACCGCGAGAAAATCCAGTTTGAGCTGATCAAGCTGCTCAACGGCGAACGCATTCTGCGCCTGACCGAGCCGCAGTCCGGGTTGTCTCTGGAGAAGAAGCTCTCTCCCGCCGACGCCGTTGTGCGTCAGAAGGAAAAGCTGCTCGGTGTATTTGAAGCCGCGCTCGCGCGAGCCGAGGTGACGAAAGTTTGATCCCGCTTTGCCGGCCGACATCCTTTTCAGATTCACAACTTCCCTGTAGTGCGTCGTTGGGACAAGCCGCAATCGAAAGTGGCGGGTGATGCCGAGGGGGTTCCCGCGCGGGCTTGAAGGGGCGGGCTGTTTCCGCAACCCATAGTTTGGAGCGAGAAAACGAGCCGAACCATGGGGGACCCCTAATTCACCTTGTCAACCGCATGGCCCCGCTCACGGAAACACCAACCGGAATCCATTCGTCCCCGTCCCTGCGTTCCTCAGCCAGTTCATTCGCAGACTCGCCGACGACATCGCTTGGCCGCTGCCGTCGCCCAGCAAGATATTTCCACCCCCCATTGCATTCCCATGCGAATGCATCCTCAACGACCAGCAGACAAGGCTGTTGGTGGAGAGGATCATATCATTGCCCTTCCCGTTGGTGGGCGAATAGCCGTAGTCGGGAGCCGGGACAAGTCCGGGGCCGAGATTGCGATCACCCCCTTGTATTGACTGCGGATAAACGTCGTTGGCGTTCACTCCCACAAAAAAAGAGACGTGCGTGTTATCAAAGCCATTGGTGAAACTCTTGGCGGGCCGGCGTTCGTCGGCGGGACACACCACAATCGCCGGCGAGTCGCCCAACTCATTCCGCATGATCGCGTAGTTCGTCCAGCAGTATTGCCCCGCGTTGGAATTCGTCAGAAGCTCCCTCCAACCGCCATTGGCCGCAGACGCCTTCGCCGGCCGATGATCGCCATCATCCTCCCAGAGGCGATAGCCGGTGCCAACTTCCTTCAAGTTCTTGAGGCAGGTAATACGCCATGTTTTCTCCTGCGCGCGTTTGAGGGCGGGAAACATCATGACGCCCACCAGGACCACCACCGCGATGACCACCGCCAACTCCACTCGCGTGAACCCTCCTCTCGCTCGTGCTGACAAGCGTTTCATCAAGGTACATTCGCGCCATTGCGCCCCCCAATCAAGCAAATTCGACTGGAAAAAGTCACGGGCCAAGTATCTTCGGCAAATGGGGGCGCCCCTCACCCTAACCCTCTCCCGATGGGAGAGGGAACAGCCATTGCCTGTCGAGGGTTCGCGGTTGTTTGTCAGGCCGATGCAGTCGCGGGTCATCGGTGAGGCGGCCGACAATTCTCCCTCTCCTTCGAGGAGAGGGCCGGGGTGAGGTCGAGCTTTCCTCCCTCAAAACTCCGCCGGCCATTTCCCCGTCTCCAGCACCTTGGCCGCGATCTGTTGCGCGTCGCTGTCGTCCAGGTCCACCGGCGTATAACCCGCGCACGCCTTCAATTCCGCGGTCATCAATTTCTTTTCGCCCGTGATGTGATAAACATGCGCCAGTTGCAGATGATGAATGATCCGCGCCGGCGCCAGCTCGATGGCCTTCTTGAAATTCTGAATCGCCATTTGGTTGCTCGCCTTTGGCAGGCCCCCATAAACGATTCTCACCAACCCCGCCAGCAACAGGTTCATGTTGGCCACCTCGCAATTCCACCGTCCCAGCATGTGATACGACAAATCAAATTTCGGGTCCAGCCCGATGGCCTTTTCCGCCTCCGCCTTGATCAGCCGCGAATAATTCACCTTCGTTTGATTGTCCAGGTAGGGGAAACTCTTGGCGTAGCCGATGGCCACGCACACATGCGCCCGGGCGCTTTGCGCGTCGTCCGCCGCCGCCTTCTGTCCGCAAGCCAGCGCCTGCGCCGCCAGCGTCTTCTGCTCCGACTTCGATTTCGTTCCATGCATCAGGTCCATATACGCTTCCGCCATTTTGATCTGAACCTCCGCGTTGGCGGGAAACAACTTCTCCGCCTGAAGATAAACTTGCAGCGCCGCCCTGCTCTCGTGTTTCTGGCTTAAAACCTCCCCTTGCGCCAGCAGCCTGGCCGGCGACGCATCCTCCGCCCGGGCCGCCGTGCCAAGCCACACCAGCCCGCACAGCGCCACGCCCCCGCCACGGCAAACGCGCGCGAAAGCGCCGGTGGTAGGGCGGGCAGTCCCCTGCCCGCCGCCCTGCTCTCGCGCGCCGTGGAAAGCGCGCACGAACCAGCCTGGCCTGGACACAACAGAGATCACGCGCCGGACTCTAGCCAACCCCGCCCCGTCTGGCCAACGAAAAACTCCCCCAATGCGCTGGTGATCAGTTGCTCTGCCTGCAATTACCAAAAAGGATAAACATTTAATTTGACGAAACTTGCATTCAATGCTAATTTATCAATAGAGATGAGTGCGGACCATACGGACCATGGGACTCCGCTCCCGCTTTCGCATGGGGAGCGATTTGCCGGCGGCAAACCGGCGGCACAGGCTTCGCCCCGCCCCGCCGGCGCGGCTGCCTCCGACCCACCGCCCTTTATCGTTATCCCTCCCGCTTCCAACTCTTGCGCTTCGCCTTGGCCCACGCCCCCAATCATGCCAGGTCATACCCAATCAAGCCTGATCAAACCTAATCAAACCATTTTTTCGAACCCCGGCCATTCCCGCCGCGCCATCCATCCCCTGCCCCGCCCATCCGCTTCAAGTTCGCGCTTCCCGCCTGATTTGCGGCTCAAAATCACCCAAAAAATCCCACTTCAGTTGCACTTAATCCCACTTAATTTCACCTAGTTGCACCTAATTGCAGCTATTC
>JBEKUQ010000061.1:0-8097 GCA_049514835.1 Verrucomicrobiota bacterium
GGGTTGCGAACAATGCCTGAACACCGGTTTTTCGGGCCGCACTTCCGTCGCCGAACTGCTCAAGGTGGACCAACTGTTCCGCGACGCGGTGATGGACAAGAGGCCGACGCGGGCGTTGCAGGACGTGGCCATCAGCCAGGGGATGCAAACCCTGTGGCAGCGCGGATTGCGGCGGGCGCTGTCGGGCGAAACGACGCTGGAAGAAATCCAGCGGGTCATTTCGGTGGACGAGATTTAAGCGGACTGGAGGCAAAGCCATTGCACACCGCCTTCGTATTGGGCCTGTTGGGTTGCCTGAGCTTTTTGAGCTTTGGGCTGACGTTTTGGCGGTGGGTGGCGGCGGCGCGCTTTCCCTTGCATCACCGCGCGGCGGCGCGCCCGGCGCTGCCCGGCTGCACCGTGCTCAAGCCGCTGAAAGGCTGCGACGCGGAAACCCAATCGTGCCTGCGCAGTTGGCTGGCGCAAGATTATCCCGGCCCGGCGCAGATTTTATTTGGGGTGGCTTCGGCGGAGGATCCGGTCTGCGCGCCGGTGCGGGAGTTGCTGGCGGAATTTCCCCGGGCGGACGCGCAGTTAGTGGTGTGCGCGGCGGCGCTGGGGGTGAATGGAAAGATTTCCACCCTGCGCCAGTTGGAGCCGCGCATCCGCCATGCCGTGATCGTGATCAGCGACGCGGACGTGCGGGTGCCGGCGGATTTTCTGGCCAACGTGACGCCGGCCTTTGAGGATGAGGGAATTGGGCTGGTCAACTGCCTGTATCGGCTGAACCATCCCGGGGGGCTGGCCATGCGCTGGGAAGCCATCGCCACCAATGCGGATTTTTGGAGCGCGGTGGCGCAGGCGCAAAGTTTGAAGAAGGTGAATTTTGCGCTCGGCGCGGTCATGGCGTTGCGCGGGGCGCAATTGCGGGAGATCGGCGGCTTTGCCGCGCTGGCCGATTACCTGGCCGACGATTTCCACCTGGGCCGGCAAATCGCGGGGCTGGGGCGGCGGATTGTTTTTTCGCCGGTGGTGGTGGATTGCCACGAACCGCGCCGGAACTGGGCGCAGGCCTGGGTGCATCAAGTGCGCTGGGCGCGCACCATCCGGGTCTGCCAGCCGCTGCTGTTTTTTTTCAGCAGTCTTGACAACGCGACCTTTTGGCCGCTGCTCTGGCTGGCGGCCAGCGCGCCCGCCCTGGCCGGCCCCGTCCTGCCGGCGTGCCTGTTCTTTTTCCTGTTTCGGATGGTGACGGCGTTTGAGCAGGAACGGCGGCTGACCGGTTCGGCGGGGCATCTGCGCTATTTCTGGATGACGCCGGTGAAGGATTTATTGAGCATGGCGGTGTGGGTGGCGGCGTTCAGCGGCAACCAGATTCACTGGCGCGGCCAGCGTTACCGGGTGTTGCCCGGGGGCCGGTTGCGCAGCGTCTGAACCGGTGCGCAGCATCCCGCTAAACCGGAAAAGTGCTGTCTTGCAACCGCATCAGGGTGCCCTTCTTGTCCCCGTCACCGAACTATCGTGCCATAGCCGCAAATGGGGTATGGGGAAAACACCTGATAGCGCCGGGCCATGTTTTTTGGTCAGGATTGCCGCATCGTGTGGAATATATGAAAAATGCGATTGCGCTTCTGAAACGGCCGGTTCTGTCGGAGGAGGCGGCCCAGGCCCCGGCAGAACCGGGATACAGCTTGAACATAGCGGGGGTTTATCAAGATAGCGTGACCCGGGAGTGGGCCTTGCAGACTTGTCACCGGGCCACGCGACTGGCGGGAGAGGAGAGCATCCAAAGCAAGTGGTACCACGCCAATGCCCTCAGCCATCCCGCGCTCCTGGTGCATGCCGTTCGTGCCGCCCTCGCGGCCGATGTGATCGTGGTCTCGGTCTATGCCGCCCATGAGTTGCCGCTGGACCTCTACGTGTGGATTGACGCGTGGTTGCCGCGCCGGCCCGCGCGGGTGGGCGCCCTCAGAGCCTTGGTGGGCGTCGCGCAACCGCTGGAGTCGCACTCTGTCCGCACGATGGATTATCTGCAGGCGGTGGCGCGCAAGGCGCAACTGGATTTTATCCCGCAGGAGTGCCAGCGGCCCGCCGCCACCCCCGCTTCTTCCAGCCAAGGGATCGCGGAACGAGGCGGCGCGGCCGGGTCAGCGGACCCGGACCTCTACCGCCGTTCTTACGATGCTTACAGGCATTGAGGAGCGTGAACGATTATGGGCGAGCACAAAAAACATACGGAGTTTCTGAAGCAGTGCCTTCGCTACGACGAAAGCGGCGGGCGCCAGAAACTGGAGCAAGAGATCATCCAGCTTCAGCGCGATGAGCACTGTGTGCAACGAGCGGCGTGGCTGATGGCCGTCTTGACTGGGCTGGCTTTGGCCGGCCTGGCCTATCCGGAGATCCTGCTGGCGAACTTTCCCTATAGCGCGCCGCAATCCTTCGTGGATATTGTTTACGTGCTGGGAGTGGGATCGCTGATCAGCCTCCTGGCATTTGTGAGCCTCGGGATGGTCTATCGCAAGAAGCTGGACCAGCGGCGGGAAGAATGTCGCCGGATGGTAACGAGGCTGTTGGAGTCCCGGTTGGGCAACACGTCGGCCACGCCGTGGCGGGAACGTCCCGCCAGCGACGCAAGCCGTGGCACGGTCCGGGTTGCTGCCGAAGGCAATGCTTCTCCCGCCGGGTTTGAATCCACCGCCCAAGGCTGAAACTCCGGTTCGCTTGGGCCAGCCCCAACGTCCCGGCATTATTTCATTTTTCAAATTATCCTGCGTGGAATCGGTCGCCGGAAAGCGCCTCCCCTCCTCCGCGTTCGGGTTACACCCCATAGCGAGCGGTCAGAGCGGCGAGTAGTGTGCGCAAGTTGAAAAGAGTCATTCCTCGTCGGCAGGGCAGAGGCCGCATGGGCGCAGGCGGGCTGGGTTGGAGGTCTTGGCTCAAGCCGCGAGGCGGTTGCGGAAAACTGAGAAGGACACTGTGTTTGCGAAATCCACCAAAGCGCCGGATATGTTTCGGAGTTCAGCAGTGCGCGCCATTGGAGGATTGGGCGGAAGGGTTTGGGCACAATGGAGGGAATTGCGGCAGGTGGCGGCAGTGATTGGGACGGTAGGGTGCGTTTGTGTCCAGCCGCGTTGCTGGGAGCGTACTGTGCGAACGGCGTTTGCCCGTCAAGTGCTGGCCATCGGCGTGGAGCCGGTCTTGTTTGTCGCCGCCTTGGGGATGTTCCTCGGTATTTCGGTGGTGGTGCAACTGACCTCCTGGGTTGGTGAAGCGGGCCAATCACAACTGGTCGGGCCGCTGTTGGTGACCGTCGTGGCCCGGGAGGTCGGCCCGGTGCTGATCAACCTCGTGGTCATTGTGCGCAGCGGCAGCGCGATGACGACGGAGCTGGGAGTGCTCAAAATCAACGGGGAAGTCCGCGCGCTTGAAGCCCAGGGAAAGGATCCTTTTTTGCATCTTGTTCTGCCGCGGGTGTTGGGCATGGCGGTATCCACGTTCTGCCTGACGATAGTCTTTATCTTTATCGCCTTTGCGAGCGGTTATGTGTTCGCGGCCTGGCTGGGGAAAGGCAGTCGTGATTTGCTCCTGTTTGCCGATACCGTGTCGGGCGCGGTTCAGCCCAAGGACGTATTCAACGTCCTGGCCAAAGGCATTCTGCCCGCCCTGTTTGCCAGCGCTTCCTGTTGTGTTGGCGGGCTGGGTGTCGGCGGGTCAGTCGCGGAAATCCCCCAAGCCACGCAACGGGCGCTCACCAGCTCTGTCGCCGGTCTATTTGCCATTTCCATTGCGGTGTCGCTGCTGACTTACCTGTGACCATGAATAGAACGACGAACCTGCTGAACCATCCCGCCGCGATGGACGCGGCCACCGGGAGAACCTGATGGAAGAGCGATTCAAATTCCGGCGCGTCAACGAGATCACCGGCACCTTGGTGCTCGCCGTTCTCGCCATCCTGATTGCCGCCGTTGTGTGGACGGGCCACAGTCAGCGCTGGTTCAAAAGCCGCGTCCCCTTGCGAATCACTTTGCCCGAGGGCGGCGCGGCGGGAATCCGGGAAGGCTCGGAAGTGTATTTCCTGGGCACGCTGGTGGGAACGGTTTCCGACGTGGTCGTGGAGGCGACTGGCCGAATGGAAGCCGAAGCGAACATCCGCCGCGACTTCTTCCGGTTCGTTCGCTTGAATTCCTCAGCGGTCGTGAAAAAGAAATTCGGGGTGGCGGGGGATTCCTTCTTTGAAATCACACGCGGCGAGGGCCGGCCGTTGCCGGAAAAGAACGCCTCCATCGCCTGCACCGAGCAGTTTCAAAGCGCGCTGGAATCCGCGATTGAGGAAATTCACCAGGAAGCCGTGGCGGCGTTGAAGAAAACCAGCGCCGGGGTGGATACTTGGACCAAATTGGGTGCGGACCTGGGTGAAACCCGGCAGCACCTGGATGATCTGGCCGTCCGCTTGGCGAACATGGCCGCGGGCATCGAGGCGGGCAAAGGCACGGCCGGCAAGTTGATCGCGGACACCGCGCTGGCGGATGAAGCGCAAGATCTCCTGGCGCGGGCCAACGAAACGATGAGCGAGTTCCAAAATGTGGCGACCAATCTGAATCTCGCCGTGAAGAATGTTCAGAATGGCACGGCGCGACTGCCGGAAATCACCGACGCCGTGGCCCAGGAGGCGAAGGACCTGCCCGGACTGGTCCGGCAAACCAAAAGTTCGATGATCGAACTGGAGCGGCTGGTGGAAGCGCTACAGCGGCAATGGCTCAT
This sequence comes from Verrucomicrobiota bacterium, assembly GCA_049514835.1. Lineage (GTDB taxonomy): Bacteria > Verrucomicrobiota > Verrucomicrobiia > Limisphaerales > Palsa-1400 > JBEKOF01. Next base: position 4,741 of record JBEKUQ010000061.1, read on the forward strand.
TCGCAAATATGTCAACCATACAAACCCGCCGCCCCTTCATCCCTCGTCCGAACCCGCCGCGCCGTCAAAGAAGCCGTTGAAGAACCTTCATTCGCCGAAAGATTCCGAGGATTAAGACCTGCCATCATCCGCGTTCGGGTTACACCCCATAGCGGTCGATCCGACGGACGAGTAGTGTGTCCAAGTCGAGAAGAATCATTACCTGGAAACGACAGACAACATTATGAAAAACACATTGTTAGCCATCACCTTTTGCGCCGTCACGGCCTTCGCGGCGGGCTGCAAGCCAGCGGAGGAGAATTCCACCGCCCAGCAGCTTGACAAGGTCAAGACCGAAACGAAAGCAGACGCGCAGGCGATGAAGGACTACGCCTACGCGCAAAAGGCCGAATTCGTGGCAGATATGCAGGCGCAGGTGGACACCCTCAACAAGGACCTGGACGCGCTCTCCGCCAAAATCGAAAAATCGAGCGATGCGGCCAAGGCGGAGGCCAAGCCCAAGCTCCAGGCGCTGCGCGACGAAGCGGCCAAAATGAACAAACAATTGGATGAGGCCAGGAGCGCCACGGAGTCCACCTGGGACAAGGTCAAAGCCAGTTCCAAGAAGGACTACAACGCCTTGAAGGACGATTTCCAACAGGCGCGGCAGTGGGCGAGCGATAAAATCGCGCCTTAAGGCGCCGCCGCCGGCAACTGAAGCTCAACAACGAAATAATGAGAGCGACGCATTTTTTTTGGCCGGCGCAAAAGCGCGCCGGCCAGCAGTAAACAAAACAAACGAAAGAAGAATTATATGTTATACACAATTGCGGTAGTCTTGATCATACTGTGGCTGCTCGGCATGGTGTCGAGTTACACCATCGGCGGGTTTATTCATATTCTGCTGGTGATCGCCGTCGTCATGATCCTTGTCAACCTCATTTCCGGCCGCAGGGCGGTCTGAGGGGACCGGCCATTGAAACCGAAGAATTGAAGATTCAATATGAACACAAGAACCACCGTCGCAGTCATTTTGGTCGTTTGCGGCATCGTGGTGCTCGCCTACTCGGGCATCACCTTCCACACCCCGGGAAAGCCATTGGATTTCCTGGGGATTCACATTGAGACCACCCAGAGCCACTTTATTCCGCCGATCGCGGGAGCCGTCGCGCTGGTCTGCGGAATCGTGTTGCTGCTGGTCAAACCCAGGAAGATCTGACGCGGCCAGTGGAATCTGGGGGGGCGGTTTTGGGTTTGAGGCGGGGCCACGCCACAGGCCCACTCCTGCGCTTGCCATCATCCCGCACTTTCGGGACAATGGTCCTGCATGACGGGCGAAAGATATGATGCCTTGGTGATTGGTTGCGGTCCGGGCGGCAGCAGCGCCGCCACCTTTCTGGCACGGGCCGGCAAACGGGTGCTCGTGTTGGAAAAGGAAGTTTTTCCGCGCTTCCACATCGGTGAGTCCTTGTTGCCGTGCAACATGATTATTTTCGAGGAAATGGGCGTCCTGCCGGCCTTGCGGGAGGCGGCATTCCCGGTAAAGTACGCCGCGCAATTTGAGTTGGGAACCGGTTCGATCTGCACCCGCTTCGTTTTCCGCGAGGGCCGGTTCAACCGGGCTCCCGCGGCCATCCAGGTGGAACGCGCCTTGCTGGATCATGTGCTGCTCAAACACGCCCGCGCCTCGGGGGCCGAAGTTCGGGAAGGTTGGACGGTCAGCCGCTTTGACGCCAATGCGGAGGAAGTCAGCGTGGAGGCGCGCGATCCCGGCGGAGGAACGCATCAGTTTCGGGGATCCTTCCTGGTGGACGCCACCGGGCGCGGCAACCTGACCGGCAATCAGGAGAATCTGCGCGAGGCGCATCGCAAATGGAAGAAGCTCGCCGTTTTCGGCCATTTTGAAAATGTGGCCCGCGATGCGGGCGAAGCCAACACCGACACCATCATCGTCCGCTTGGAGAACAAATGGTTTTGGATCATTCCGCTGTCCGACACGAAGACCAGCGTTGGCATTGTTTTTGACAAGGATGAATTCACCACGTCCGAAGGCTCTCCCGAGGAAATCTTTCATCGCTGGGTCGAGGCCACCCGGGCGGTGAGGAAGCGCATGAAGGAGGCCCGCCTGGTGGGCGCGATTCAAACGACGAGTGATTTCAGTTATCACAACCGCCGGCTGGCCGGCCATCGTTTGTTGCGGGTGGGAGACGCCGCCGGTTTCATGGACCCCATTTTTTCGGCGGGCGTCTTTCTGGCCATGTGGTCGGGCAAGCTGGCGGCGGAAGTTGTCGGAAAATGTCTGGCACACGGGCAACCGGACCCGCGCCTGTTTGCGGGGTACGAGAAGCGCGTGCGCCGGGGACTCCGATTTTACTGGCGCGTGGTGGAGAATTACTACACCACGCCGTTCATGGAACTGTTCCTGCGACCGAGCAATCGTTACGATCTTGCCTCGGCGGTCAACGCGGTGCTGGCCGGGGAACTGGAGGGCGGATGGCCGTTGCGCTGGCGGCTGGAGTATTTCTTTCTGCTGGTCAGAATTCAACGCCACATCCCAATCGTGCCGCGCATTTTTTTCGGCGCGAGGCCGCGGAAACTGAACCCATACCGGGGCGCGGAAAAAGCTTGAAACCACAGCCTCAATTTGCGCCGCTGCGGCCGGCGTTTCCTGGATTCGCCCTGTGCGCGCTCGGGCTTTTGTTGTGCGTCTCCTGCCGCACGGCCCCTCCTCTGCCGGCCGCTGATTTTTCTTCGCCCGGCTGGCGTTTGCGCCAGGGCCAGGCGGTCTGGAAACCGTCCAAAAGCCGGCCGGAACTGGCCGGCGATTTGTTGCTGGCGGCCAATGGCAACGGAAACTACGTGATCCAGTTTGCCAAAACTCCATTTGCGCTGGCCTCGGCGCAGGTGGCGGATGGCGGTTGGCGAATTGATTTGGGGGCCGGGCAGCACACGCGGGGCGGCCAGGGAGCGCCGCCAACGCGATTCGTCTGGTTTCAACTTTCGCGCGTCCTGGCCGGGAGACCGGCCGAGTCCCCGTGGAAATTCACGAGCCGGGCGGACAATTCCTGGCGGCTGGAGAACGCCGGCACTGGAGAATTCCTGGAGGGCCAGTTCTTCCCATGAGGCCGCGTTGGTTCCATTGGTGGTGGCTGGCGTTGCTCCTTCCGATGGCAGGCGGGGTTGCCCGCCTGCACTTCGACGCCGATGTTCTCCGCCTGCTGCCCGGGCGTCTTCCCGCCGTGCAAGGGCTGAAGATTTACCAGCAGCATTTTGCCAACTCCCGAGAACTGCTCTTGACAGTGCGCGGTGCGGATGCCGCGGGCGCAAAAGCCGCCGCGCAATCCATTGCCGCCAAATTGCGCCAGGAAAGCAATCTTG
>JBEKUQ010000062.1:0-8087 GCA_049514835.1 Verrucomicrobiota bacterium
GACGCTCCGCTTTGGCTCAGGTTGACGTTCCATGTTCCTGCCGTTGGGCTGTAACCCGTGACCATGGCCATGCCCTTGCCGCCAATATCCCATTCGTTCAGGGATGTGTTGAAGTCGGACGTGACGCTGGTGGCATCGAAGCTGTAAACCGTCGAACCAATGTCGAATGTCCACAACGGAATGACCGACGCGACCGGCGGATTAAACACGAATCCGTTAAAGGAAACGCTCTCGAACATGGGCACGGTGGCATACGTTCCAGTTTCCACGGTGGTGAACGGGTTCGACACGTCGAAGGAGCTGGCGCTGGCCAGCGTCAGGCTGTTGATGGTAACTCCCGAGGCACCGAAGCCTATGGAGCCTGTGATGGGATTGGCTCTGGCACCGGGGCCAGCCAGAACAACGGCACAACATGCCGCTGCGCTTATAATAGTTGGGACTATTTTGATGGTTCGTATCATATAATTTTCATTTTTTAGTTTCGTTCATTTGCAACTGCTCCAATTCGGATATGTTAAAATCACGTCTCGGCATGGTTTTCTCCGTTTTCTGATTCGCACAGTAGGTCATGGAGTGAATTGGAGCTATTAGGTATAACCCGAACCAGGACTGGCCGGGCGCGGGCCGGGGTTGCGGTTCATCCTGCCATAAGTCCTGCTTTTGCATGCCACTCTTAGTCTGGCCTGGCGAAAATTATGCTCGGCGAGGTATTCGGCCTTGCGAAGATGCTGTTGGGGAGAACACCCCATAGCAGACATCTGATGGCCTGACTATTCTAGCCGCATGAAACACAGAAACTGCTGCCAGGACCGAAACAGAATAAATTTTGCGCTGGCGCTGCCATGCAAGGCCGCGCGATGAGCTATTCCTATAATAACGGCCCTTCTCCCGAAATCCGTGAAAGTCCTTCCGGCGCTGCCGCAGGGCGAATCCGGGTTCCTTCGTGGAAGCGCGCGCTGGATGTCGTTTGCGTCTGTGCCGCGTCGGTTGTCTGGGCGCCGGTCTGGTTGATGATCGCCCTGTATATTAAGATCGTTTCCCCAGGCCCGGCCCTCTTCAAGCAGGAACGCGTCGGCCACATGGGCAAACGATTCCGCTGCCTGAAATTCCGCACCATGCACGTCAACGCCGATACCGGCGTTCATCAGGCGCATTCGAATCAGCTTATGGCTTCCAACCAGCCGATGAAGAAACTCGACGACGTGGGGGATCCGCGGCTTATCCGTGGCGGTTTATGGCTGCGGGCTCTCGGGGCCGATGAGCTGCCCCAGCTTATCAACGTCCTCCGTGGCGAGATGAGTCTGGTCGGGCCGCGGCCCTGCGTCGCTTACGAGTACGAAATGTTTCTGCCCCGTCATCGCCAGCGATGTGAGACGCTCCCCGGTCTGACCGGCCTGTGGCAGGTCAATGGCAAGAACAGAACCACCTTCGAAAAGATGATGGAACTGGATCTGGCCTACGTGGAAAGGAAATCACTCTTCCTGGATCTCACTATTCTCATTGGCACGGCCCCCGCCATTCTCGTGCAAGCATGGGACACTCGGAAGTTGCGGAAAGCCGCGCCGGTGGAAAGCGCCGGACTGGGCCTGCCTCACCTCGGCCGGCGGGCGGCAGTGACCTTGAGCACATGCCGGGACGCGTCTTCGATCCCCGCCGCCGGCTGCGGCGTATCCAACCAGCTTGCGGTCCGCTTGTGAATCGTATCCGACTCACGGCGCACCTGCGGGTTCGCGGTGGCGAGTTTGCTGTTCATGCCCAAAATGAAGCTGGCCTCAGCCAACGCCATTTGATTTAACTCGCAGCCAAGCCTATGTTGGAGCTGGTTTATGAAATTCAGAAAAAAGTCTTTTGTTTTTACGCTGGCGTCTCTTTGCGCCGCGTCCGCCTTGGCAACTACCTATACTTGGACGGGGAACGCGCCGGCGCCCAATAATCACCTCTGGTCCCAGACGAACAACTGGTCGCCGCCAACCGGTGTGCCCGGCCCGGGCGACACCGCCATCATCGGCACGAGCAGCCAAGCCATTTTCACCGTCAATCTGGCCGCGACGGCGACCGTGGACAACCTGACGGTGTTGAGCAGCACCTTGGAGGGCGCGGGCAGCCTGACTGTCAACACCGCCATGGAATGTCTCAACGCGGCGCTGGCGGTGGGCGGCGGCATCACTGTGGAAGGCACGTTCACGGTGGATCCGGTGCCGAACATTCCTGTTTACAACACCACGACCTTGAGTTGTCCGATGACCTTGAACGGCCCCTCCACCATCGCTTCGAACGGAGTTTTGGCGTTTGGGGCCGCGGTCACCCTGACCAATAATGGGCCGTTTCAACTTGATGGTGGCTCGCAGTTGAACTTGTACGGCTACACCGGAGCCGCCTTCATCAACAATCACTCATTTGATGTGTACGACGGACAGGCCATAGTGACCACTGGTTCGGCGGTCTTCAGCAATGCGCCCTCCGGCACCGTGGCGGTTGGCACCGGTGCCACGTTGGAGTTGCAAGGAACACTGGCCGATAGCGGTACTTTCTTTGCCAATACCAACGCAGCGATCATTGTTACCGCCTGGACCGCGTTCCATGACCAGGCCGTATTCTATGGCGCGGGAACCACCCAGTTGGCGGGAGGCCGTGATACGCTGGACGGAACCGTGATCGTTGACGGCAACCTGCTCATGGGCTCGAACAGCCTTCCCGATCTCACCTTGAACGGCACGCTTGAGGTGGATGAGAATGGCAATTTCGAGTGGTTTGGCGGCGGATTGACCGGCGTTGACACGAATGTGACGGGAACCATTTTGATAGACACCAACGGAGTCATGAAGATCAACAATCTGAACGGCGTCACGCTCCAGAATGTGGTCGTGACCAACAACGGCTTCATCAACTGGGTGGATTCGGGGGTGCTGTTCATGGGTTACAACGCGCAAATCATCAATGCCGGGTTCTTCATTGCTTTTGGCGATGGCGAGCTGGCACCCTTGGCCGGCGGATCCCCCGGTTATGGCGTGGCGTCTTTTCAAAACACTTTCGGCACGTTCGAGAAGCAACTCGGCGCCACCAACGCGGCCACCACCATCGGCATACCCTTTTATGACGTTTATGACGGTGGCGTCAGGGTCTATAACGGCAACCTGTGGTTTTCCGCGGGCGGCACCATTGGCACCTGGGAAGTCGGCAGCGATGCCGCCGTTCAGCTCAATGGAGCAAAGGGAGGAGATTATGGACTCCAGGACTTGGGGGGAGCGATCAAAGGACTCTCCGGCTACGGCGTCGGCTCAGTTACCATCAATTCCGGTGTGACCCTGGCGCTTTCCGCATTGGGGTCTTTGGAAGTTGACGGGGGAGAACTCATCCAGAACGGTGGCACGCTCAACGGCTACGATGATTATTTGTTGGTTGAAAACGGCGGCCTCTTTGTGTGGAACGGTGGATCCATCAGTAATCTGGCTCTGTCCATTGACTCAAACTCGGTCATGAACCTGTCCGGTGGCGCCATCAAATCCTTGCTCGCTACCACCATTTCCAACGCCGGCACCGTCAATTGGACCAACGCCAACAGCGTCGGCTCCATCAGCGCGGGCGACGGCGTGGTCTTCAATAATGCCGGTCAATTCAACATCGGCTGCATTTCCTATTTCAACGATGTTTCCACCAATATCAATACCCGGCCGGTCCTGACCAATCAAGTCACCGGCGTGATCACCGAGGCCGGCACCAGCGGCACCTCCGTCTTGGGCATCACCTTGATCAACCTGGGCAAAATCATTGCCCGTCAAGGCAACCTCGAACTCGGACCCTTTCACGATTACCATGGCGGGTATATCGGGATCCTCGCTGACATAGACCTCGACGGCGGCGGAATCACCTTCGACGATCCCACCGTCATCTACGAAGACGTCGAGGGCAGCGGGACCATCACCGCGCATGGCGGGCTGACTTTTTCCGACGATGAGGTGGACATTTACGCGATCATCTTTTACGGCGACATCACCAACGACGGGTCGTTTGTTCTTTTTTATGGCGCGCCGGGTGTGGCCACTTTTCAAGGCAACAATTTCAACCAAACGGCCAATGGCAGACTGGTCATTCCCGTCCGCGGCACCAACGCTGCCACTAAGGATTTTGGCCAGATCATCCTGCAAGGCTACGGCCAGGCCACTCTGGCCGGCACGCTGGTGGCGGACATCACCAATGGCTATGCGCCGCCGGTCGGCGCGACCTTTCCATTTATCAGCACCTTTCAACGCAACGGCGCGTTCAACCACGCGATTCTCCCGCAAGGGATGCAGTTGAATTACAGCCCCTCCGGCGCGACCCTGGTGGTCACGGGCGCCGTGCCCGTGCAGATCCTCTCCCCGGCGGTCACGAACGGACAGTTTGCATTCGGCTTCAACACCATCACCAACCGGAGCTACACCGTGCAATACAATGACAACTTGGCCACCGGCTCCTGGACCTTCCTGACCAACTTCATCGGCAACGGTTCTTTCTGGCAGCCGACGGGGCTTTCACCACTCGTGGCGCAACGTTTTTTCCGCGTCACTAATCCGTGAGCAACCGATCTTGATTTGCCGCTCACGAGGCACAGTCGGAACGGCGCCCTTCCTTCAAGCGACCCTGTTCTCCTTCGCTTTGGCCTTGGCCCAGGCCGCTGGCGCGAACTCGTTTATTTCAGTGATCTTGGCCGCTGCCAGCCGCGTCCACAAATCCTGCAAATAATCAACCGGCTTGACTCCATGCCGCCGGCAACTGCCCGGCAGGGTGTACAGAGGAGACCGTGGGATACACTACAAAGGCGGAGTGCGCCCGTCCCCGGGCGCAGCAACGTGATAGAGCAAATAAGCCTTGGAGAACTTGGTTGCGCCCGCGCAGTCCGGGCTTGCTGCGCCCGAGGACGGGCGCACTCCTCTGTCGTCTATCCTGCGGCCTTGGCAGTAAATCACGGCGCTGCGTTCGCCTGCATCAGGAGGTCCCACGAACAACCAGTTCCGTTTTCCCGGCGCACTGGGGGCGATTCGAATTCTCGAGCTGGTTGGTGTCAATTTCCAAAACGCCGCCGTCCTCATCCAGGTTTTGAAGAAGACATCCCGCAATGATTTCACCATCCCCCGCGAGAAACTGGACGCGGCTGCCCAGCCGGATACTGTGCATCGGCCAGGGGGGCCGCAAGCTGGCGCATCCCCGGTCAATTTGCGGGCCGCTTGGCAAAGCAAAACCTCTTCTTCCTGGATGCGGGAGGCGCAGGCCTTCCGCGTCAGACAATGGTCAACTGCACGCTGCTCTCGATAATGCCCGTGGCAATGGCATAGCGGGTGAGTCCGGCGGTGTCGTGGATGTCGAGCTTTTCCATGAGATGTTCGCGATGCTTCTCCACCGTCTTGATCCCAATGCCCAGTTCAGAGGCCGTTTCTTTGTTGGCCTTGCCTTCGGCGATCAATTGGAGCACTTCCATCTCTCGCGGCGTCAGTTGCGCCGCCTTCTTGGTCAGCGATCCCGTGCGGTCCAGCGAGTCCGGATGCAGCCGGTCCTGCCGCCTGGATATGGAGGGGCTGAAAAATGTTCTTCCCTGGTGGACTTCCCGGATGGCGCGGCACACTTCATGGGAGGATGTTTGCTTGAGCAAGAATCCAACCGCCCCGGACTCGGCCGCCGTTTTGACGTACGCGTCATCACTGTGCGCCGAGAGCATGAGCACTTTGGTGCCAGGGACGGCCTTATGCACCTGCCGGGCGGCCTCCAAACCATTCAGCAGCGGCATGGCGATGTCCATCAACACCACGTCAGGGCGCAGTTTCTTGGCCAGGGCGACCGCCTGGCGGCCGTCCTGCGCTTCGCCCGCCACCTCCAGGTCCTCTTCCAGTTCGAGCATATTGCGGAATCCTTCCCGCACGATCGTATGGTCCTCGGCTAATAGAACGGTGATCTTTTTCATAGTCTTTCATGCTTGGCATCAGCGGACTCCATCAGCGCCCCCCCGCCGCGCCGCCTTGCCGGGCGGAATCTGTGCAATGATGGTCGTGCCCTTGCCCGGGGCGGACTCGACCATGAAACGGCCGCCGACCATCTCCAACCGTTCCCTCATGCCGAGCAATCCGAGGCGTTTGCCACCCCCGGCGGCCATCACCCGTTCCACTTCAAAGGATCTGCCGTCATCGCATATCTTCATGCTGATGCAGTCCGGGAACTTCTCCAGGATCACTTCCACCCGGCTGGCTTGGGCGTGCCGGGCCACATTGGTCAGCGCTTCCTGGGCCACGCGGTAGAGCACCGTTCGCCTCGCCGTGTCCACTTGTTCCACCTGCGCAAAGGCCTTCAAATGCGTGCGAATGCCGGTGCGCGTGGTAAAGCGTTTCATGAACGAATGCAGCGCTGGAATCAGTCCCAGGTCGTCCAAGGCCGCCGGCCGCAATTGCCGCGCGAACTCATGCACAATGTCCACCGATTTCTCCACCAGCCGTTGCGTCCGGGCGATGTTCCGGTCCAGTCCCTTGGTGTTGAGCGCCGCCTCCTTTTTCAACGCCGCCAGCCGCACATTGATCCCCGTCAGGGTCTGGGCGATGACATCATGAAGTTCGCGGCTGATTTCCTTTCGCTCCTCCTCCTGCGCCAGCAGAATCTGCCGGGACAAACCCCGCAATTGCTCCTGCAGACGACCGGACTGTTCCAACAACTGGCTGTAATGGTGCTCGCTTTTTTTCAGCGCCGTTTCCACCGCCTTGCGCTGGATGATTTCCTCCTGCAACTCCACATTCGAGGCGGCCAGCTCCACCGTGCGCTGGCTCAGCATCTCCACGATCTGATTCAAATGCACCGCCGCCTCCCGCGAACCGCGATGCGTTTGCTCGATCGGGGTGATGGCTTCCGTAAAGAATATCCCCGCCTGCCTGATCACCGCCACGCGTTTGTTGGCCGGGCAGCCCGGCAACACTTCCGTGACCAGCGTTTGCTCGTGGAGTTTGGCCAGGTCCAGCGTTTGCAGCCCGGCCGCCAGCGCCTGGCTCCCCAGTCCTCGCGCCGACTCCAGGCTCGCGGCGTGGCCCTGCTTGAGGTGCGCTCGCAACGCCGCCTGATAGCGTTTCGAAAATCTGCGTTTCATGCTTTCTTGAACTTGCGCGCGGCCCGCCGCACGGATTGGGCCGACTTTGCCACCAATTGTTGCGTGTTGGCAATCTCATTCTTAAGCCCCTTGGTGTTGCTCCGCGCCTCCTCTTTCAAGGTGAGCAGCCGGACATTGATCCCCAGCAGCGTCTGCGCAATTTCATCCTGAAGCTCATGGCTGATGTTCTTGCGTTCATCCTCCTGCGCCGCCAGCACCCGGTGCGTCAGTTGCCGCAAACCTTCCTGTAGTTGCAGGGAATCCTTCAACAGCCTCCTGTAGCGTTCACCGCTCTTTTTGAGGGCCGCTTCCACCGTCTTGCGCCGCACGATGCCCCGCTGCAACTGACCGTTGGTCGCCGCCAGTTCCGCCGTCCGCCGCCCCAGCATTTCGGTCAATTGACGCAAATGCGTCTGGGACTTCCGCGCCGCCAGATGCGTTTCCTCGATCGGGGTGATGGCCTCGTTAAAAAAAATCTCCGCCCGGTGGAGGAACCCGTCCCTTTTATCGGCTAATTCCAGGGTGTTTACCGCCCGCTCGTGAATCCGGGCCAGATCCAGCGTCTCCAGGCCGAGCACGACCGCCTGGCGTCCCAAGCCCGCAGCCGGCAACAAGCTCGCGCGCAGCCCCTGCTCCAGGTGCTGGCGCAATGCCGTCACATATCGTTCTGACAACCCGATTAATTTTTGTTTCATGCCGCCATGCTGAGTTCCCCGGGACCCTCCGGGATGCTTGATCCCTCAACCGCAATCCGCCCGGCTATTGCCAAGATCGCGCATTTGCCTCAATCTGCCTATGGGGTGTACACCTTATAACGCCCGCCTCGATTTTTTTTGTGATGATCGCCCCATCGTGTCAAGCAGATGGAATCAGCCGCTCAGGGCTGGAACTCCGGTTCTGCCAAGAAGTGCCGGACCCAAATAAGCCCTGTGGCCCAAGCTCGCAGGGTGAATGACACCACCCTCAAACGCCGGCTGCTGTTCAAGGA
>JBEKUQ010000063.1:0-8060 GCA_049514835.1 Verrucomicrobiota bacterium
GGCCGTGGATTTCGTGCGGATGGGCGGGGGTCGCGGTGGCCGCGGCGGCTTTGGTGGCCGCGGTGGACCTGGCGGCCGCGGCGGAACCCCTGGCGGCACCAATGCGCCGGGCGGTCCCGGCCTGGGTGGCGGCATGGGTGCCCGAGGCGGTGGCGGGCCTGTGACCCCAATTCCGCTCCAAACTCTCGCTCAGGTGTCAACGAACTGGCCGGCTGGCAACATTGACATTCGCATCGGCTACTACATGCTCCGGCCCCATCAGATGTGGACGATCACGCCCGTCGCCGACGTCGGCGGCTATCCCGGCTCGCCCTATTTCAAGATCACCATCGCCGGCACGGATCGCGCGCTGGCTGCCACCGAAGACGCCGAGGTTGTGGCGGTTCCCGTCTTTGCCGGCAACCCCGAACAACTGTGGCGCATTGACCAGTTGACCGATGGCACTTACCGCATCATGCCCAAGGCGGTGCCCAATTCCAAGGAACCCCTGGCCCTGACGGCGGTGGGCGGCAGCACGCCGACGCTGGCCAAGTTCGACCCCAAGAGCGACAAGGCGCGCTGGAACTTTAAAGCGCCGTGAAGAAGATAGATCAAATAATCGGCAGTTTAAAAAAGAAACACCCTGTAACGCCTGACCATTAACCTGATAAGCAATGCCATCTGCTTATAAGGCATTATCGAGTAAGAAAAGACGCGCCGGTCGTCGCAAAGTGACATTTTGACGTTGACCCATTTTCTGTCCGGCGTCGTATTAATTCGCTGGCGCGCATCCCGAACTGCTGGCACATTGAACCCGTTGCCGCAAGTCGCAATCGTTGACTCACAATCCACTATGCCAACAAACATCGAGACCGAGGATGCCATCCTTCAGAAGACCCGCGAACTCTGCGAGACCATCCTGCAGCAGCCCCAATTCCAGAGCATTCGCCAGCGCATCCAAACCTTCCTCGCCAATCCCGAAGCCCAGTCCCAATACGAGTGCCTGAGTGATCTGGGCCGGCAACTTCACGACAAACAGCACCAGGGCCAGACCCTCACCAGCGCGGAGATCGCGGCGTTTGACCGGCAGCGCGACGTCTTTGCCCGCAACGCCGTGGCCGTTGCCTTCGTCGAGGCGCAGGAGGAAATGCACCAACTCCAGGAGCAGATCAACCAGTACGTCAGCAAGACCCTCGAACTGGGCGCCGTGCCCTCGGCCGAGGACCTGGCCGGCGACGGCTCCTGCGGCAGCGGTTGCGGGTGTCACCACTAATTTTGAGCGAACCCCCGATCCTGGAAAGCTTCCTGCCGTCCGCCGCCCGGCGCGGCGGCGCCACCGCGCCGGCGTCAACGGCTTTTTTTGACATTCACGCGGCGTTCCCCTAACTTGGCGGCCTGATGAATGTCCTGCTCCTCAAGACCCCGGATTACACCGAGCAATGCCGCCGCCTGATCGCTTCCGCCAGCTTGTTTGATCCGGTCATCGAGCAACGCGCGCGCGAAATCATCCAGGCCGTGCGGGAGCGCGGCGACGCCGCCATCAGCGAGTGGGTCGAACGCTTCGACGGCGCGAAGCTGGAGCCGGACCAATTCGCCGTGTCGCACTCCGAATTGATGGCCGCCTCGTTGCGCGCGGATGAATCGTTGCGCGCGGCTGTGGCGGAAGCCTCCGCCAACATCGAGGCCTTCGCCCGGCGGTCGCTGCGCCGGGGATGGACGATGCGCAACTCCCACGGCGCGACGGTCGGCGAAAAGTTTGATCCGTTTTTTCGGGTCGGCATTTACGTGCCGGGCGGCATGGCTCCGCTGGTTTCCACCGCCCTGATGACCATTCCGCTGGCGCGCGTGGCCGGTTGCCGCGAGATCGTCGTCTGCACGCCGTGCGATCGCCACGGGCAATTGAACCCCGCCCTGCTCTTCGCCGCGCGCCGCGCCGGGGCGACGGAGATTTACCGCGTCGGCGGCGTGCCGGCCATCGCCGCCCTGGCGCTGGGCACGAACACCATCCGCCCCGTGCAAAAGATTTTCGGTCCGGGCAACGCCTACGTCGTCGCGGCCAAGCGCCTGCTCTACGGTTACGCCGCCATGGATTTGCTGCCGGGGCCGAGCGAGTTGCTGGTGCTGGCGGATGACACGGCCAATGCCGCCTACATCGCCGCCGACCTGCTGGCCCAGGCGGAACACGGATCGGGGCACGAGCGGGTCTGGCTGGTGACTCCTTCGCTCAAGCTGTTGCGCGCCGTGCAAAAGGAATTGGCGCGCCAATTGCCCAAGCTGGCGCGGCGCGAACTCATGGCACGCGCGCTGCGCGACCACGGCTGGCTGATCCAGGTCGCCGGCCTCGGGCAGGGAGTGGAGCTGGCCAACCGTTTTGCCCCGGAACATCTGGAAATCTTCTGCCGTCACGGCTCCGAATTGGCGAAAAAAATCACGACAGCGGGGGCGATTTTTCTGGGAGGCGATTCGCCCACCGTGCTGGGCGATTACGTGGCCGGCCCCAGCCACACCCTGCCGGCGGGCGGGACGGGCGCCTCCTTTGCCGGGCTGACCGCGGACCAATTCCAAAGGCGCACCAGCCTTGTCGAGTACAAAAAGCCCGCCCTGAAAAAGGCGCTCAAAACCATCCGAAAATTCGCCCAGATGGAGGGATTGGACGCGCACGGGCGTTCGGCCGAAATTCGTTTTCGGAAACGCTGACTCCAAGAACGGCAACTGCAGGGAGTTCCAAGACATGAAAGAGAAAGACAATTTGGACAGGATGAACAGGATGAAAAAGGGATTGAGAAAAGAGATTTTTCCTCCTCATCCTGTCAATCCTGCTCATCCTGTCAAAACTCTTTTCTTTGCGAAATCCCTGGTCCGGCCCATCGTGCGCCGTCTCCTGGCCTACGTTCCGGGCGAACAGCCCGGGATCCAGGGCCTCGTGAAACTCAACACCAACGAGAACCCTTATCCGCCTTCCCCCAAAGTGCGGCGCGCCATCAAGTCGGCCGTGGACGCGCGGCTGCGGCTCTATCCCAATCCGACCGCGGAACCTTTGCGCGGGAAACTGGCGGCGCTGCATCATTGCCGCCCGGCCAACATCATCGTGGGCAACGGCTCCGACGAATTGCTCGCCCTGGCCACGCGGGCCTTTGTCGAGCCGCAAAGCGCCTGCCCGCCTTGTCCGCCGGCGCGGGCGGCGGTTCAATACTTGACACCCAGCTACTCCCTTTATCCGGTGCTGGCGGACATCGCCGGCGCGCGCCGCCATCCGGTGCCGCTGGCGGCGGATTTCGGACTTCCAGACAAGGACCAATTGAAAGCCCGCAGGTGGGATTTCCAGGCCGCGCTCACTTTCATCACCACGCCCAACGCGCCGAGCGGACGCGGTTACGCCACGGCGGAACTGGAAGAACTGTGCCGCGCCCAACGCGGGGTAGTTGTTCTGGACGAAGCCTACGTGGATTTTGCCAAAGAAAATGCGCTCGCGCTGGCCTTGCGCCATCCGCACGTCCTCGTGGCCCGGACCTTTTCCAAGGCCTATTCCCTCTGCTTTCAGCGCGTCGGTTACCTGGTGGGCCACCCCGACCTGATCGCGGCGCTCCAGAAAATCCGCGACAGCTACAACGTGAACGGCCTGGGCCAGATTGGCGCGCTGGCCACGCTGTCGGACCTGCCGTACTACCGGCGCGGTTTCCAGCGCATCATCGCCACCCGCCAACGCCTGTCGGACGGTTTGACGAAATTGGGATTCGCCGTCCTGCCGAGCCAGACCAATTTCATTTTCGCGCGCCCGCCCAAGTTTCCCGCCGCAGTCTGGCTGCAAAAGCTGCGCGCGCGAAAAGTCCTGGTGCGCTGGTTCCCCTTCCCTGAAACCAGGGATTTCCTGCGCATCACCATCGGCACCGATGCCGAGGCCGAGGCCCTCCTGCGCGCGGCCCGGTCGGTCATGGCTAAATGAAACGGCAAGTCAGACATTTAATGGCTCGACCTCACCCCGGCCCTCTCCTCGAGGAGAGGGAGAATCATCCGCCGTCTCACTGAAAAACCCGCGACTGCACTGGTCGGACAACCAACCGCCAACCCACGACAGCCAATGGCCGTTCCCTCTCCCATCGGGAGAGGGTCAGGGTGAGGGGCTGCATTCGTTTGACAATCATTCCCCCGACCCGGCATAGCCGAAGGCGCGGCAGTAGGGAGCGAGCGCGAATTGGAGCGGGGCCAGCGCGTCCGCGTAATGTTCCCAGCGGCGCACGGCGCGGCGATAGACGGGCTGGGTCACGTCGTGGTAGGTCGGCGCGAAGACGAATCTTTGCCGCGCCGCCTCGTAATACTTTGCCTGGGACTCGTGCCACGGCAGGCCCAGGAATTCCGTCAGCCGCCGCCCTCCGGTCTCCAGATTATTGACAATATCTTCATAGCGCGTTTCCATCCACTCGAAGCCGCCCAGATCGCGCAGGCGCAACCAGGCATCCATGCAATCGGAGTAAAACCTGGCCGTGCGGACGAGACTGAGAAAATTGGCGTTCACGGGGGTCAAAGTGAGACTCTGGAAGTAGCAACTGATGACGAGGTCGCGCGGATCGCGCAAGGTGATGATGATTTTCGAGGCGGGAAACAGCCGCAGCCAGACGTGGAGCGAAGCGGTCAGGGAGGGATTCTTGTCCAGCAGCAGCATGCCGCCCGGCGTCTCCTCCGTTTGGCGCAGCAGACTTTTGCAGTAGCGCCGGATCAAATTGGCCCGGACCGGCGCAGTCAGCCCGTTGAGAGATTTCAGGGTCAGCGCCTTGGCCGGCGGCATGGGGGCCAGGGTGTTCAGCACTTCCTGCGCGAAGGCCTCCGGTTCGTCAAATACAAGAATCTGCGGGTGCGCGCCCAGGACTTGTTCGATCAAAGTCGTGCCGCTGCGCGGCGGGCCGCCCAGGAAAGCCGGCGGATGCGGACAGGGTGCGGCGTCCGCCTCCTCGCGCCAGCGCCGGATGGTTTCCGCCGTCAGCGCCGCCAGCAGTTCGCGCCGCGCCGTGCTCATCTTGTCGTAGGTCTTTTCCAGCGAGGCCGTGTCCGTCAATTGCCGCGCCAGCGTCTTGGAGTCGCGCAGAAAACGCATCGCCTCCGCGTATTGCCCGGTGGCGTCCAGCACCACGCCCAGCAGATGGCTGGCCGAGATTTTTACGTTCGGGTCCGGCGGATTGCTTTTGAGCAAATCGCGCAAGGCCGTCTCCGCTTCACCGTTGCGTCCTTGGCGATGCCGGAGAAACGCGCGGAAATAGAGCGCCCGGGCCTCGTGCGGATGCTCTTTCAAACAGTCCTCAACACATTCCCGCGCCTGGTCGAGCTGCCGGTTTCTTTCCAGCCAGGCGGCCAGGCTGAGACGCGCGTGAACGGACGAAGGATCCGCCGCCACCGCCTGGACAAAGCAGGCGGAGGCCTCCTCCAGCCGGCGCAGGCGATGATATTGTTGACCAATGGAAACGAGCAGGGTGGCATCGGCGCCGGCCAATTCCGCCGCCCGCCGGGAGGCCTGCCGCGCCAGGGCAAAATCCAATTCGGCCGTGGCGGCCAGGCCCAATTCCATCCACAACGCGGCCACGCCCGGGAAATGTTTGACCAGGTTGCGGTAGCCATTCAAGGCGGCGGCATGGCGGCCATGAATCAGATGTTGTTGGGCGGCTTGCCAGGAAGCCACGGCTTGGGGCCGGCTTTGCAGTTTTGCCAGATCGTCCCCCGCGTTGTCTTGGGCGCTTTCTGTCATGCGATACAATCGTCGGGGAGACTTGTAAGGGGTTCCCTCACGGCGGTCAAGAGAAAGCCTCACCCATTCGCCCGCGCACTGCGGGCGCATTTCTTTTTTGGGTTCCCCTTAATCTTAATCCTGATCTTAATCGCCCTCCTGTGCTTGAAGATTAAGAGTAAGATTAGGATTAAGATTAAGAAATCGGAAAAGACGGTCCAAGAATATGAGATGCGCCCGAGCACTCCGTCTTGATTTGCCTTGAGTTGGAAGGCGGGCGGGGTCAGGATGGCAGTCGTGGGGATGAGGTTGGTGTTCCCGTCACCCGATGATATTATGCCAAAGATGAAAAAGATTCTTATGCTGCTCGTGTTGCCGCTGGCGCTGGCCGGCTGCGCTTCGTCCATCACCAATTTGACTCCAAGCCGCCTGACCCGCAACAGCGACGGCACTTACCACGTGGAAGCGGCCTGGCGGACCGGGGAGCAAGCCATCCGCCCCGGCAGCCTCAAGCCCTGGGTGATGATCGGATTCGAGAAATACGAGATGACCCAGGAATTGGTGGTGCGAGATCGCTGGGAGTCCTTTGTGCCGGTGGCGGCAGACCAAAAGCTGGTGCGTTTCCGGTTCCGGTTCGATTTCTCCCGGAACGTGATTTCCAAGCCGGAGGCAGACAGCAAATTGTCGCCGGAATTCAGCCTGGAGATTGTGGACAAGCCGGAGGCGAAATAGGCGGGGGCGAATTTGCGGCAGGAAACGGAGCGCCCGCCCTGCCTTGGAGGCCGCAGCAAGGAAGGTTGACTTGCGGTTTTATTTCGCGGCGGTCATAGATCGCCGCCACAGGAGGCGGATGCTCCGCCTCATTTGGTGCTTTCCCACGCCGCTTCATATAACCGGACAAAATCGGCGGCCCTGACGGGGCGCGGATTAAAGGAAGCGGTCCATTGTCTCGCGGCTTCGCGCGCCAGCACGGGAAGGCTGGCATGTTCGACGCCGCATTGCGAGAGGGAGCGCGGCATGCCGGCCAGATCCAGCAACGATTCCAATTCTTCCGCCAGTTCAGCCGCGTTGGACGAATTCAGGCTGGCATAGAGATGGGCGGCGGCGGGGTCGCGGCCATTGAAACGCACGACGTGCGGCAGCATCAGGCCGATGGCCTGGCCATGCACCATGTTGAAATGAGCGGTCAATGGATTGGCGGCCGCATGGGTCGCGCCCAACATGCTGTTCTCGATGCCCAACCCGGCCAGGGCCGCGCCGAGCAACATGCCGGCGCGCGCCTCCAAATCATCCGGTCGTTCCAGGACGCGCGGCAAACTGGCCCAGCACAGGCGGAAGGCCTCGCGCGAATAAGCCAGGGAAATGGGATTGCGCCGTTTGGTCACGGCCGTTTCCAAGGCGTGGCTGAGGGCGTCCATGCCGGTGCAGGCGGCGACACGGGCAGGCTGGGAGAGGGTGAGAAGGGGATCGAGAATGGCGATGCGGGCGGCGGCCTTGGGATCGCCGCAGGCCATTTTTTGATGGGTGGTTTCATCGGCGATCAGGGCGAAGGACTGGCACTCGCTGCCCGTGCCGGCGGTGGTGGGGATGGCGATCAAGGGGAGCATCGCTTTGGCCGCCTTGCCCACGCCCCAGTAGTCCTGCATGCGGCCGCCATTGGTGAGGAGAAAGTTGCAGCCCTTGGCGGTGTCCAGGCTGCTGCCGCCGCCCAGCGCGATGAAACCGTCAATGCCCGCTCCGCGGACGGCGGCGAGACAGGCGGCCACGTCGCCGGTGGCGGGGTTTTCGCGCACTTTGTCAAACAAAACTATTTTGACCCGCGCCGCCCGCAGAGAGCGGCGGACCCGTTCCGCATGGCCGGCGGCCACGACGCCGGGGTCGGTGACGAGGAGGACCTTTTTCAGGCCGGTTTGGCGGGCCAGCTCGCCGGCCCGTTCCGCCGTGTTGCTCCCGAAGACCAGGCGCGTGCGGGGCTGGTGATCGAAGGGGGCAAAGACGGCGCGGTCGGCGGGCGGCTCCACGAATTTGGCGGGCCGATGGTTCATGCGGCAATGTCGAGGGAGCGCCGTTTGTAGAGGAACTCAAACAAGTTGCCTTCGTGCGGCTGGTCCCAGGAAACGTGGAGGGTGGAGATCGGGCCGAGGTTGAGCCGTTCGATCAGGGGCGACTCCAGTAGTTCTGCGATGAAGGCCGGGTCTTTGGTCAGGGCCGTGACCGCCAGGGACGGCCCGATTTGCTGGAGCATTTCCGCCTGGGCAACGGGGACGACGCTGGCGTAGGGGAAAAGAAATTCGCGGTTGGCCAGCGGATGGGCAAAGGAATCGCACAGCACGATCGTCGGCCGCAAATAGGTTCCCCCCTCGAACTG
>JBEKUQ010000064.1:0-7986 GCA_049514835.1 Verrucomicrobiota bacterium
GAGCAAGATTAAGATTAAGATTGGGAGCGGGAGGAACCCTCACCTCACCCTGGCCCTCTCCCCTCCCGTCGGATGGGAGCGGAGAGGGAAGAGCAACGGGGACGCATCGTGGCACGGAAGTTTGTGGAGCGGCGGCCGATTTGGGGGATTGGGATTAGGATTAAGAGCAAGATTAAGATTAAGATTGGGAGCGGGGGGAACCCTCACCTCACCCTGGCCCTCTCCCCTCCCATCGGATGGGAGCGGAGAGGGAAGAGCAACCGGCTGTGGTTGGTTGGCGGATGGTTGTGCGGCATAAACAGGAGCGGGTTTTTCGAGGTTCGAGGGCTCGACGGAGTCTCGCCCTACCGTCCAAAGGTGTCGCACTGGTTTTGTGCCGTTGAAGAAATGGGTTGGCGCGAGTAGGCTGCGGACATGGCTTTGGTGCGCATTCTTGTTGATGGCTACAGCCTGTTGCATAATTGGCCGGAGCTGGCGCCGGGCAAACCGCGCCATTCGGCCGCGGCCCGCGATGAACTGATCCGCATCCTCACGCTTTATGGCGACGCGGTGGCCACGCCGCTGACCATCGTCTTCGACGGCGGCAACGCGCCGCACGGCACGCCGCGGCCGCATTCCACGCCGCAAATGGAAATTCTGTATTCCCGGGCCGGGCAGACGGCCGATGACATCATCGAGCGGGCGGCCTACCGCATGAGGGACTACGGCGAGGTGCTGGTGGTGACGGAGGATTACGCGGAGCGCGACACGGTGCTGTCGCTGGACGGATTGGCCAGCAGTTGCCGGAATTTTATCCAGGACGTGGAACGGGCCTTGCGCGAGCAGGCGCGGGACATCGTCCGCCACAACCGCCGGGAAGGCCACAAATTCAAAGAAAACAAGGCTGCCATAACCAGAAAGAAAGGCGTAGAATCGGGGCCATGAAATTTGCACGGAACATCACCACGGCAACGACCAGTGAAAAGAAGCCCCTGCGCTGCTTGCTGTTTATAGTGGTTTTAGCATTTAGCATTTTGCCTTTAGCATTTCCCACACCCGCCCCCGCCCAGGCGCCGCCGCAGAACGAGAACCGCTTTTTGTTCATCATCAACACCAGCGCCGCCATGCGGCCGATGACCAACGGCATCCGCGACGCGGTGGCGGGCCTGCTGCAATCGCACATGCAGGGGCAGATGCGCGACGGGGACACTTTTGGGATTTGGACCTACAACGACCAGCTTCACGCGGATTTTCCGATGCAGACGTGGTCCGGGCAAAAGCAGGACGCGATGCTGAAAGGCGTGGCCAGTTGGCTGGGGCAGCGGCGCTACGAGAAGAAGCCGCATTTGGAAAAGGTGCTGCCGGCGGCGCGGCAGATCGCGGAGATGTCGCGGGTGGTGACGCTTATTTTTATATTTGACGGATCGGAAACGATGCAGGGGACCGGATTCGACGAGGACATCAACGCGCTGGAGAAGGACACCGGCCGGCAGATGCGGGCCGACCACATTCCGTTCGTCACCGTGCTGGCGGCGCGCGACGGCAAGTTTTTCGATTACCGCGTGCGAACGCCCGCCTCCGTCTCGTTGCCGCGGACGGCCGAATTCTTTCCGCCGGTCCAAACCAACGCCGTCCCGGTTGTCGCGGCCACGAATGCGCCGCCGCCGGCCGTCGCGTCCAAGGCGCCGGAGCCGCGCCACATTGATATTGTCATCAGGCCTTCCGCTCCGCCAGTGACCAACCCGCCGCCGGCTGCTGTTCCCGGCGCGGTCGCGCCAACCGCGCCGCCAACAACGCCACCCGCGCCGACAACAGTGCAGCCCACACCAACGCCAGCGCAGCCCGCGCGGACACCAACGCAACCCACACCAACGCCAGTGCAGCCCGCGCCGACACCAACGCAACCCACACCAACGCCAGCGCAGCCTGCGACGACACCAGCGCAGCCTGCGACGACACCAGCGCAGCCTGCGACGACACCAGTTCCGCCTCCAACTTCCCAGGCCGTGGCTCCAGCCGAGCCGGCCAGGGTCGCCGTCGCCGCTCCGCCCGTTGAAACGGCGGGCCGAAGCGAAGCCACGCCGGCAGTTTCCAATCCGCAGCCCGCAACCACGCCGTCTCGCGCCGATGAATCTCCAAAGCAACCTCCTGATCCCAACACTAATTCCACCGCCCCTGCCGTGGCGGCTCCCGCAACTCCACCGCCGCCCGTCAAGCCCGTCGCGCAAACGCCCGTTGTCGCGCCAGCCGCCCCGGCGGTGGAAGCGACCCCGCCGGCGGTGGCGCCGCCTCCCGCTGCGCCCGGCGTGGCGTCGCGTCCCGCTGCGCCCGGCTTGCCGACCGCAGTGGCGATGCCCTCGCCGAGCGATCATTTCGCCTTGCTGCTGATCGCCTGTTCCCTGGCGACGATAGCGTTGGTGCTGGTCATTTTTTTGATCCGCCGTGCCCGGACTCCGCCCAGCCTCATCTCCCAGTCCATGAACCGGCCGCGGTAAGATTTGCGCGCCCGCGCGGATGGGGCGTCGCGCGACACCTTGCATGCGAATCAGAAATCATGCACTTTAAAGTTGTATGACAAGAGATAAAATTCAGACGGCCATTGAGGAAGGCATTCCCTTTTTGATCAGAATGGCCGACGGGGAAAAGTACGAAGTGGCCGACCGCTACAGGATTGCGCTGGGCAAATCCACCGTCATCGTCGTGGGCAAAGACGACATGCCGCACGTGCTTCCGCTGCTAACCATGACGGGGATCAGCTATTTGAAGTCGCCGACAAACTGATCTCGACTCCCCAATGAACCTGTAGAGAAACAAACGGCCTCTTTTTTCGAGGCCGGCGGCAAGGTCCTGCCCGTCGCTGATGCCGTCGGCGGACTGAGCGCCCCGATTACCCTCAGCGCCGGCTTGGCCGCCCCAAACCTGATTTTCCACTGGCCCCTCAGCAGCGCTGGATTGAAGCTGGCCGCCGCCGCCAACTTGTCCGCCGGCGCCGTCTGGTCCGAGGCGGCCAGTTCATCCCCGGGCAGCAACACCATGTTCACCCTCACCTTGCCTCCCAACGGCACGCGTTTCTAACGGTTGCAATCCAATTAGCGCCCGATTGCCAAATGACCTGCCGGGGCCATGAGGATCGCCGCTGCATCAGTCACGGGCACAGGATTGGGACTCCTGGGTGAACTGTCAGATGTCATTAGGAGGCATTATGATGCATCGCCAACCGCCAACGGAAGGGCGCGGCGTTGTCCATAAAGTGGACAGCGGGAAGGCGTCTGTGGACAAGCGACCCGGCAAAAGAGGAAGATTTTGCCATTGGGGAGCGCCGGTTGCCGGGGGAAGCGCCGGAGAAACCCAGTTTTTGACGCCAAGGAGAGGCTGGCATTGCTTTTGCTTTTATGCACTGCTGTTGTCAGACGGCAAGCTGGCGGCATAAAGAAAGTCGAGCAATGCATTCATATTAACCCGCTGCTGGCTGTTGCGCGCGCCGTCGCAACGAACAGAAAGGTCAATTAAACAATGAAAACTCAGAACAAGAAGCAGAGTGGGTTCACGCTGGTCGAAATCATGATCGTCGTCGCCATCATCGGCCTGCTGGCCGCCATCGCGATACCGAACTTCGTCCGGGCCCGCACCACCTCGCAGACCAACGCCTGCATCAGCAACCTCCGTATTATTGATGGAGCGAAGGGCTCGTGGGCCTTGGAGCAGCACAAGCAGACCACCGACACCCCTGCCGGCACCGACATCCAGGCCTACATGGGCCGCGGATCCAACGGTGAGCTGCCGGTTTGCCCGAATGATTCGGCGCAAACCTTCGCCACCAGCTACGCCCCCGGCACCATCGGCGTCAAACCGACCTGCCTCATCGTACCGGCCACCCACAGCCTGCCGTGATTCAAGCCCTTTGTCGGGATCATTCAGTTCCTGACAGTTCACGCCCGGAAGCAATTCCGGGCCTTTTTGTCTTCCCCCGCCCCGGGTTGTTTCATCTGGTCCAGGCATTGGGTTCGGAGGGCGCGCGAAGGTCTTGCTTTCGGGGAGGTGGCCGGGGGAAAATGCGGGCCATGGATTGGCTGGCATCGGGTCCGGCCTTAAAATGAAATATCGCTGGTCATTGCCGCAAGAGCCGTCCCACCGCGCCGCCGCCACGCTGGCCGGCGCCTTGGGGGTCGGTCCGCTCCTGGCGCAGTGCCTGGTCAACCGCGGCTTGGCCGGGCCGGAGCAGGCGGCGCGCTTTCTGCGGCCGCGCCTGAAGGATTTGGCGGACCCGCTGCTGCTGCCCAACATGGCGGCCGCGGTCCAGCGCCTGCGCCGGGCGCGCGAGCGCCGGGAGGCGCTGGTCATCTTCGGGGATTACGACGTGGATGGGGTGACGGCCACGGCCCTGCTGCTGGAGACGCTCCGGGCGCTGGGCTGGAACGTCAACTATTACTTGCCGCGCCGCATGGACGAAGGTTACGGATTGAGCCGGGAGGCGGCGGAGAATTGCCGCCAGAAGCATCCGGCGTCGCTGCTGCTGGCCGTGGATTGCGGCTCGACGGCGGCGGACAGCATCGCCTGGCTGGGGGAAAAAGGAACGGACGTGATCGTGCTCGATCACCATCAGGTGAGCGAGCCGCCCCCGCGGGCGGTGGCCCTGGTCAATCCGCGGTTGGCCGGCGCGGACGCTAGGATGGCGGAGTTCTGTTCGGCGGGGCTGGCCTTCAAGCTGGCGCACGCGCTGGTGCGGGAGCTCCGGCAAGCCGGGGAGCCGGCGGCTGTCAAATATGATTTGCGCCGGCACCTGGATTTGGTGGCGTTGGGCACGATCGCCGACCTGGTGCCCTTGACGGGAGAAAACCGGCTTCTGGCCCGGGCCGGGCTGGAACGGCTGACGGCAACGGAGCGGCCCGGTTTGCAGGCGCTGAAGGCGGTGGCGCAATGTCCCTCGACCATCGGGAGTTACGAGGTGGGATTTCAACTGGCGCCGCGCCTCAACGCAGCCGGGCGGCTGGAAGACGCCGAGGAGGCGTTGTGCCTGCTGCTGGCCGGCGGGGCGGTCGAGGCCGATCCGCTGGCGCGCCGCCTGGACGCGCGCAACCGTCAGCGCCAGCAAATCGAACGCGCCATTGCCGAGGAAGTCATCCCGGCCGTGGCCGCGCGGTTTGACCGGGAAAAGGATTTTGTCATCGTGGAAGGCCGCGATTCCTGGCACATCGGGGTGGTGGGGATCGTGGCGGCGCGGGTGGTGAAACGCTTCTATCGGCCGGCCATTATTTTGGGAGGGGACGGGCCGGTCTGGCGCGGCTCGGGCCGGAGCATTGAAGGTTTTGATCTGGCGGCCGCGTTGCGGAACTGCGACGCCCTGCTGCTGGCGCACGGCGGCCACGGCATGGCGGCCGGAGTGACGGCCCAGCCCGGCCGGGTGGATCGGTTCCGCGAGCGCATGAACGAACTGGCGCGCCAGGCCTTGACCCCGGAACAACTGGAACCTTGCCTGAGATTGGACGGGGAGGTTGCCGGGCCGGATTTGACGTTGGAGTTGGTGGAACAACTCGCGGCGCTGGCGCCGACCGGCCAGGGCAATCCGCCGGTGCAATGGGTGATGCGCGGCTTGCGCCTGCGGCAACCGCCGCAGCGCATGGGCCGGGAAAATCAGCATGTCAAATGGCGCGTGACCGACGGGCAGGCGGACCTGGAAGCGGTCTGGTGGAACGGGGGCCAGGCGGCGACGCCGGAGGGCCGGTTTGATCTGGCCTTCACGCCGGCGATCAACGATTACCAGGGGTGGCGCCAATTGCAGATGCGGGTTTTGGATTGGCGGGATTCCGCCTAGTTGACGCCTAAAAAAGGCATGCTTCCGAGGGCAGTTGACGATATGCCTGTTCTGACATATCGTGGGCTATGATTTCGAGCGGGAAACCGTTGCGATGGCTGCATGGCGAAGTGAAAACTACGCCGATGAGCATGGAGGCGCGGAGGGAAATGGGCATGTTGTTGCGAGAATTGCAGGAGGGCGAGCAGCCGTCCATGCCACATTCCCGGCCCATGCCAGATGTCGGTGCCCGCTGCCATGAATTGCGTGTGAACGACCGGCACAAAACATGGCGTCTGATCTATCGAACGGACCCGGACGCCATCGTGATTTTGGAAGTTTTTGAGAAGAAAACAAGCCAGACGCCGCAGCAAGTTGTCGAGAATTGCCGACGGCGGTTGAAGCATTACCAGGAGAGCAGACCATGAAAAAATTGAAGAAGGGATGGGTGGAAGGCTCGGTCAAGGACTTCCTTGATTTGTCGGATGCCGATGTCGAATATATTGAACTGCGTCTCGCCTTGAGCCGGTTGCTGCGGGAGATGCGGCAGAAACTGCGCCTCACCCAGGTGGAGGTGGCGGCGCGCCTCGACACCAGCCAATCGCGTCTGGCGAAAATGGAAAAGGCCGACCCCACCGTTTCATCCGACTTGTTGCTTCGGTCCCTCTTTCGTCTTGGCGTAACACGCAAGGAACTGGCAGAGGCCATTTAGCAAGGGCGGATTGCGGGTTGCGGTATTTCAGAACGCCAGCCTGCGCGCCCTCACCCGGCTTCGCCACCCTCTCCCGCTCCCGCGGGCGAGGGTTGGAAGAATTGCGGATTTCATTCCCGGCCGGCGGCGGCGATGAAGGGCTGCAACTCGTCCATCAATTTGGCGAAGGCGGGCAGGGTCAATTGCTGGGCGCCGTCGCTCCACGCCTCGGCGGGGTTGGGATGGACTTCGATCAGGAGGCCGTCGGCCCCCATGGCCACAGCGCCTTTGCACATGGCCGCGACCAATTCGGCCCGGCCCGCGCCCTGGCTCGGATCTATGATGATGGGGCAATGGGATTCCTGTTTGAGGATGGGAATGGCCGAAAGGTCCAGGGTGTTCCGGGTGTAGGTTTCAAAGGTGCGGATGCCCCGTTCGCAGAACAGCAGGTTGGCATTGTTGTTGGACAACACATATTCGCCGGCCAGGAGCCACTCTTCGATGCGCATGGAAAGGCCGCGCTTCAGGAGGATCGGTTTGCCGGTTTTGGCGGCGGCGATGAGCAACTGAAAGTTCTGCGAGTTCCGCGCGCCAATTTGAATGATGTCGGCGTATTCGGCGACCAGGCCGGCGTGGGATTCGGACAGCAACTCGGTAATGACGCACAGGCCGGTTTCGCGGCGCGCTTTGGCCAGCAGCTTAAGGCCCTTGCGGCCCAGCCCCTGGAATTCATACGGCGAGGTGCGGGGTTTGAACGCGCCCCCGCGCAGGAAGGTGGCCCCGGCTTTTTTGACGGCGTGGGCCGTGCCGAGCAACTGCCGCTCGTCCTCGACCGAGCATGGGCCGGCCATGATCTGGATTTTCTTGCCGCCGATGACGTTGCCGCCGATGGTCATCGTGGAGGTGGCCCGATGCGCCTCGCGGCTGACCAGCTTGTAGCGCTTCTGGACGGGCATGACGCGCTCGACCTGCGGCCAGGAGGCGAGCATCTCCAGGCTCTGGTGCGTGCGCTCGTCGCCAATCGCCCCAATCACGATGCGTTCCACCCCGCGCATGACGGCGGGGCGGTAACCCAGTTTTCTAATCTCCCGGAGGACTTCCGACTCGTCCTTCTTCGATAATCCTGGTTTGAGGACAATGATCATAATTCCGCAAAGGTTCATTGTAGCCCTTTTGCCGCGCCGGGCAATGGCAATGTGCGATTGCGCTTGAAATGGGCGCCCGGGCTGCTTAGACTCGCCCACCGTTAATCAATGACATGAGAAAATTTTGCGTTTTTCTGGCCGGCGCGTTTTTTGCCGTCGCCGCCGCTCATGCGCACGACGATCTGGACGGGATCATCGAGGTCGTGAACAATTCCATCATCACCAAACTACAGGTCGAGGAGGGGATCGCCAACTCGGTCAAAAGCCTGCGTAACGCCTATGGCCCCAACTCGAGCAATTTTTGGTTCAAAGTCAGGCAGTATCAGCAGGAAGAACTGGACGCGCTGGAGCGCAAACATTTGATCCTGGATGATTTTGCC
>JBEKUQ010000065.1:0-7945 GCA_049514835.1 Verrucomicrobiota bacterium
GAGACGCCCGATGCGCTCGGCCACGGCGCGCGATTCCTCCAGATTATGGGCCGTGCCGCTGATGGGAACGTCCAGCCCGATGGAGACCATGAGGTCCTTGAATATCTGGCGGTCTTCTCCGCGCTCGATGGCGGCGGCGTTGGCGCCGATCATTTCGACGCCGTATTTTTCCAGCGTGCCGCGCCGGGCCAGGTCCATGGCTGTGTTGAGCGCCGTTTGACCGCCCAAGGTCGGCAGCAGGGCCAGTTTGCCCTGGGCGCCTGCGCGCCCCATTTCCTCCGCTTCCCGCGCGATGATTTTCTCCACCGCCTCCGCGGTGATCGGTTCCAGGTAGGTGCGGTCGGCGAATTCCGGGTCGGTCATGATGGTGGCCGGATTGGAATTGACCAGAACGATGCGATAACCCTCCTCGCGCAAGGCCTTGCAGGCCTGCGTTCCCGAGTAATCGAATTCGCAGGCCTGGCCGATGATAATCGGTCCCGCGCCGATGATCAGCACCGAGTGAATGTCCGAGCGCCTGGGCATAAACGAGGGCGAAACTTTAAGCCATTGGCCCGCCGTTGCCAGCGTTTTTCTGCAAATCCGCGCTGCCGGGCCGTGCCGCCGGGGCGGGCCGGCAAACCGCCATGGGCAATTCTTGAGGTCTCACGCCGCCAGCCCCCGCACCGTGGCTTCCAAACTCGCCGCGTCGGCGATGTTGAAACTCTGCGCGCGCGAATCAATTCGCTTCAGAAAACCGCACAAGGTTGTCCCCGGCCCCAGTTCGATGAAGCGCGTGAAGCCCTGTTCGAGCAAATAGCGCATGGAATCCTCCCAGCGCACTTCCGAGGTCACTTGCTCGACCAGGCGCGCGGCGATGGCGTCGGGGGTGCTGTGGGGCCGCGCCGTGACGTTGGAAATGACCGCCGCCGCCGGAAAATTGATGGACACGGCCGCAAGCATGGCCGCCACCTTGGGCCGCGCGCCCGCCATGAGCCGGGAGTGATAGGCCCCGGCCACCGGCAGGGCGACCGCCCGCTTGGCCCCTTTGCTTTTGGCCAGTTGGCAGGCCCGCTCGATTTTTTCTTTTTCGCCCGAAATGACGATCTGCCCCGGACAATTCAAATTGGCGATTTCCACATCGGCCTCCGCGCAGACGGCGCGCGTGGCTTCGACGCCAAGCCCGAGCACGGCGGCCATGGAGCCGCGCGTCGCCTCGCACGCTTCCTGCATGAAGCGCCCGCGTTGCCGCGCGATCTTCAGGCCGTCGCCAAACTCAAAGACTCCCGCCGAGGTCAGCGCCGTCAATTCCCCCAGCGACAAGCCCGCCGCCGCCTGAAAGGAAAAGTCCGGCCGCCGTTGCTTCAACAACTGCAGGGCCAGCCAGCTCACCAGAAAAATGGCGGGCTGGGCGTTTTCCGTCTTTGTCAATTCCTCCTCCGGGCCTTGCCCGCAGAGGGCGGGGAGATCGAAGCCGAGCAGGACGCGGCTTTGCTCCAGCCAGGGCCGGCTGGAGGGAAAGTTTTCGGCGAGATCCCTGCCCATGCCGGGGTATTGCGCTCCCTGCCCGGCGAACAAAAGTGCGGTTTTATGCATCATCTCGTGCCACTAAATCACGAACCCCCCGCCGGGGGAAAGAGATTTTTGGCCGGAAACACTGAAATTGCCGCCAAAGAAAACTTGCCAAAGCCGGAAATGTATAACATTATGGTTCCACATGAAAACCGCCACCGTCAGGCAGTTGCGGCACGATTTTGGCAGCGTTCTCAATTGGGTTGAAGAAGGCGAAGCGGTCCGCATCAGCAAGCGCGGCAAAACGATTGCGTTGCTTTCGCCTCCGCCGCGGGACCGGCGGCGCAGGCGCGGGAAGCGCCCTGACTTTGCCGCCCGGCTCAAGCGCATCTACGGGGACAAGTTTTTCCCCACGAACATTGTCGTCGAGGAACGCGCATCGCGGGCTTACTGAATGGCCGGCCCGGATCCAGCTTCCCGACTTACGTCTGTTTACGCGGACACCAGTTTTCTGGTGGCGGCCTATTCGCCCGAGCCGGAAACTTTGCGCGTGCTGGCCTGGCTGCAATCCGCACGTCATCCGCTTCCGTTCACCCCCTTGCACCGGCTTGAAGTGCGCAACGCGATTCGCCTGCGTGTCTTTCGCGGCGAGATCACGCCGGATCAACGCCAACAAGCCTTTCAAGAAATTGAATCGGACCTGGCCGGCGCCGTGCTGGAGCATGTCGCCATTCCCTGGGTGGAGGCTCTCCGGGAAGCTGAAGATTTGGCGGCCACACACGCGGAAACACTTGGCGTGCGAAGCACGGACCTTCTCCACGTTGGGCTGGCGGTCGCCTTGCGTGCCACTGAGTTTTTCAGTTTCGACACCAGACAGGCCGCCCTGGCCAAAGCCGCCGGCTTGAGTATCAATCGGTTTTCTTGACTGCATTGGGCGCGTCGGAGTGCTGCCTGACCAGAAATTCTGAAATCGCCCGGACCGAAGCTTGCGGTTGAAGCTGAAGAAGGAAATGCGGTGAATCAATCTTTTGAAGGCCTGTCTCCGGGTAGCGCCGCTGAACGATTTCAAAATGGCGCGGCTTGACCAAACGGTCGCCGCCCGCCTGCAAATAGAGCAACGGGAATGTTAGAATTGACGGCGCGAAGTCCTCATCGAATTCCAGCAGAACAGACAATCGGTGCGCCAGCACACGTGGAGTCACCGCGCCGATCGCGCGATATAGCAAAGCAATTAACTCCTCCGGCGCGTCACCAGCCAGATACCGTCGAACCATCCAGTGCGGCGGCGGCGCGCTTGTCAAAATGGTTCCGCAAAATCTTAGTATCGCGATTAGAAGGCGCGGCGCGGGACATTGCGCAAACGAGGCGCACAAGACCACGGCCGCCGGCGGGACCGGATGTCGCGCCGCGGCCTTCAGCGCAACCGGGCCGGAAAAAGATTCGGCGATCAAAACGAAAGGGCCGCTTTGCGGAAGATGGGTGAGCACAATCGCCACCAATTCCTTTGCGGAACAGGTTCGGTCAGCCGGGTAAGCCACGACCACTGGCTCGATTCCCCGAGGCAGCGCGCGAAGAAAGGGCGCAAACAATATTCCCGTTCCATCAAAACCCGGCAAAAGAATCCATTTCATCGGGTGCAAGCGAGCGATTCAGATTTGAGCCATATTCCACGCTGATGGCCCGATGTTCAATCCGCAATCCGCAATTTACCTCAAGCCGCTTCCTTGCAGCCGAACAACTTGCGTTCGCGAATGATCCTCGCCACCTGCGGCGGCACGGCGGCTTCCCAAGTGGCGTCGCCGCCGCGGATTTTGGCCAGGACCTCCCGCGAAAAAATGGGGAGCGATTCTTCGTCGTAGTCCCGCAAGCCTTCGATGAACCGATTCTCGATGAAGTAAGCGTGGAGATGGCGCAAATTGGGGGCCACCCGCAAATTGCCCGCCGTGATCAGGGCGCCCGTTTTCGCCTCGAGCAATGGATAGACATAAAGCTTCAAATCATTGCGGAAAAGCCGCCCGAAGGATTCCAACAGCCCGCCCTCCAGGTCGGTGTAATACTTTTCGTCAAAAACTTCCTTCAACGTCGGCACGCCCATGGCCACGCCGATCATTTTTTTGGTGTAGCGGAAGAAATAGGCGGCCAGGCGGTGATACTCCGCGAAATCGGAAATGAGCACGGTTTTGCCGAGCGGGCCGAGAAGATCCACGCGATCCAGGAAATCGCCCGGATCAATTTTGTTGTCGTCGGTCAGGTTCTTCAGGGTCATTTCCATGAGCGTGAGCACCTCTTCGCCCTGCACCTGCGGTTCCTGCACAAAGACGGCCTGGGCGCAGCGCAGCATGTCCAGCGTGACATTGGTCACCGGGCGAAAACTACCGCGCTCGACCAGGATGCACTTCTTGTCAAAGGCGTCGGCGGGTTGGATGACCTGCCCGTCGGCGGTGAACAAGGCGGCGTTGGTCAGGCCGCTCTGCACCAGTTGCAGGGCGGTCAGGCGGTTGTCAAGTTGGGCGAAGGCCGGCCCGCTGAGTTGGAGCATGTCCACCTCCACCCTTGCCGCGCCCACATTGTCCACCAGCGAAACAATCATCGTTTGGGGATCGGCGTGGAGGTACATGGCGCCGTGAACCAGGTTGACCCCAAAAATGCCGAGCGCCTCCTGTTCGGCCAGGTTTTCCTTATCCCACAAGCGGACGTGGGCGATGATTTGCGAAGGTTCCTCGCCCGGCTCCTTTTGAAAGCGGATGCCGAGCCAGCCGTGGGCGTCGTCATGGCGCGAGTAACTGCGCGCCGTGACGGTGTCGGCGAAGACGAAGAAGCGCGTGGTGGCGCCGCGTTTTTGCGCCAGGCGCTCGATCAATAGATCGTATTCGTAGCGCAGCATGGTTTCCAGGCGCTGCCGGCTGACATAACGTTCGGCCTGGCCGTAGATGGCGTCGCTGATCGTCATGTCGTAGGCGGAAATGGTTTTGGCGATGGTGCCGGCCGCGCCGCCCACGCGGAAGAACCATCGCGCCACCTCCTGTCCGGCGCCGATCTCGGCGAAGGTCCCGTATTTGGCGGGGTCGAGGTTGACCTGGAGGGCCTTTTGGTGCGTGCTGATTATTTCTCGTTCCATGCCTGCGCGTGCTACTCAGGTTCAAACAACTGCCAGCCTCCATTTTACCCCGTTTTCTTTCCGAGGAAAGTTCAAAGTGGCGTGGACTTCAGCGCAAGACAACAAACCTGCCGGCTGGAACAGCGTCCGGCACCCGAGGGAAGGGTCTTTGGGGGTCTGGAGCCGTTAACCCGAAAAATAATCCACGGACGGCCGCAGATGGACGCGGATAAAGGCAGATTCCACCGACAAAAAAGACCTTTCAACGCAAAGGGGCGAAGACGCCAGGAGCGAGCTTTACATTCGCGGGGTTTGCGATTAGGCTTGTGCCGCGATGACAGAATGTCTAACCGAATCGGATGTCAAGATACTGGCTGAGTCAACTCTGGCCGCGTTTGACGAGGAGGTGGCGACGCTGCCGCAAGAAGTTTGTGTCCCGTTCAACTTGGCCGCGGCGCAACTGGAGGCGCAACTGCTCACCATCTACAAGTTCGTGGTCCAGTTCGTGCGCCGCGAGGACGACTTGGAGAAAGTCGCGGCCTGGTGGGGCACCATGGTTTCCCAGTGCGATGAATTTGCGGAACGGCTTCGCCTGTTGTCGCGCGCCCACCCCGATTGCGGCGCAACGTTCTTCTACGACCGGGTGCTGGACTTGAGGAATCGATGCCAACGCCTCCAACAGATGCACGCGTAGAGGCCATTTCCCGGGAGGACATTGAGAGTCTGGCCCGACTCTATGACAGGTTCGCGCACGCGCTTGATCCATACTCAGCCGAACGCGACCAAGCGGAGCGGGCGTTTCACCAGGAGATCGCAAACCGGTATGATCTGTTGGCGCCGCCCAAGCCGGAGTTTCATGTTTTCCAGAAAGGCGTCATTCTCAGGTGCCGCCGTCACTTACGGGCTTCGGACAAACCTGCCTCGTTCTGAATCCCGGACAGTTGGCTTAAGGCACGTAGAATACGGAGATGCGGCTGGCGGGGGCGCCGACCGCGACATGCGAGGGCGCAGGTGCTCCCCGGGCCACGAAGATCCGTTGGCGGGTCGCCGACGGAGACGACCGGGTCGGTCGTGCCACCCAAAGGTCGCTGATCATCGGAGTTATCGCCGGAAGGGGGGCGGCGGGATTTTCACGACCAATTTTCGCGCCTCTTCGGCGGTGGTGACTTCCTTGTCGAGCGGGAGCAGAACCCATTTTTCCGGGAAGATGAAACTTGCGCCGGGGGCCAGGGTGGTTTCGGGGCTGAGCGGATCCAGCTCGGTGACCCGCCGGTCGAAATAGACTTCCACCGAGTGGCCGCCGCCGCCGTATTCGCCCCGGGGCGAGAATAAATAGTACTTGACAAAGAGGAGGCGGCCCCGCGCGTAGGCGATCCATTGGCCGTCGCTGTCCGCGCCCAGGCGGGTGGCGTAGCCGCCCGTTTGGGCCACGAGCACGCCGCCGAGCACGCTCACCTCGGGCGAGTTGGGATGGTCGCCGTCATAGTATTGGCCGCCGCCGGCTTGACGGGCCTGCGCCCAGCGGGCTTTGAAGCGGCTTTTTTTGTTGAGGGGGATGAGGACGAAGCCGCCGCCCTTGCAGGAGGTGCGGTCGGCCAGGGAATACTGGACCGGTTTGTCCGAGACGTTGCGCAGGCGTTGCACGAGGCCCAGTTCGCCGGTGTCGCCCGCCAGGACAAACTCCTTGTCCAGCGCGACGCCGAGGGTGGCATCGGGCTGGCTGAAAACCTCGGCGGAAAAATTGGTGTCGGCCTGCCAGCGCTGGCGTCCTTCGGAAAGTTGCCAGTGGTCCGGCAGAAGCCGGGCGCCCGCCGCGGCGTCACATTGGTAGCCGCCGAGAAAAAGGTCCTCGTTTTTTGAGCCGAGCAAGGCGCCCTGGCTCATGGAGTTTTCCAGCAAGATGTTCGCGCCATTCAAGCTGTAATGGACAATCCGCCCGCCAACCTCCGGCACGATGACGACCTGCACGGGTCTTTCGCTGGCGTTGAGAAAAAGACAGTTGGCCCAGCCGGTATAATCCCGCACCTCGACGCCGGGCGGCAAATCGCGAAGACTCTGGCCGCGGCTGGCCGTCACGCCAAGCCACAGGGCCAGCGCCAGTCGCCAAAAGGTTCCGCCGGCCTTGCCTTGGACAAGGCAACTTTGCGGCGGCCCGGCCGATTCTGACTCTGGTTGGAGTGGCATGACCGCCGTCCAGGGAAGAGATGGATCGGAATGCGCGCCCGGCGCGCGCGCCACACCTTCGGCAGCGGCGGGACGTTGTAGCCAGTTTGTCATCGTGGCGGCGCGGCGGTGGCATTGAGAGTGAGGGAAGCGCCAGACAAACCGGGGGCGGAGGCGGTCAGGGTGATTCTGCCGGAAGGGGCGGTGGCCTTGAGGAAGGCCACGCAGCGGCCTTGATAGGCGCGGCGTTCGGCGGCTTGAAATGGTTCGTGGCTGGCGTTGTCGGCGCTGTCCACGGCGGCGATGACGCCGGGGCCGGAGAGGTTGAAGGCGATCAAGGGGCTGGCGGCAGGCACGGGCTGGCCGTTGGCGTCCACAACGGTGGCGGTGACGCGGCAAACATCCTCCCAGCCGGGGGCGAGATGGGTGGAATTGGCCGCGAGTTGTATTCCGGCGGCCGGGCCGGCGGTGCGGAGTTGGTCTTCAGCCACGGTCGCGCCGTGGTTTTTGCCCACGGCCCGGAGAGTGCCCGGCGCGAAGGGCACGCTCCAGTTGCGCGGGGTGGCGTCGGGATGCAGTTTTTGGGAACCGAGGGACTGGCCGTTGAGGAACAATTCCACTTCCTCGCAGTTGCAATAGACTTCGACGTTTTCCGGGTGGGGATCGGAGTTTCCGGGGGTCCAATCGTGCAAGAGGACCTGGGGGCGGCGCAAGGCGTCCTGCTGGGCGGGTTCGTAGCCGGGATCGGTGGGGGACGCGGCGCTGGCGGTGGTGCGGCGGGCGATATAAACCATGGGCTGATCGCTCCACCAGCTTTGCCGCTCGGCGGCCATGGGTTTGGGAGCGCCGGTGCGGTCGAGCAGCCCCGATCCGGCGGACATGACGGGCCAGGAGCGGGATTCACCCAGATAATCAATGCCGCTCCACAAGAATTGGCCGGCGTAGGGCGCGTTGTCGCGCACGGAGAGCCAGGCGCCGCGTTCATGGTGGTTCTCGGTGCCGATGATTTTGCGGCTGGGCTTTTGCTGGTGGGCGGCCAGCAGTTCGTTGTCGCGATAATTGGTGCCGATAACGTCGAGGAGGTCGGCCAGCCCGTTGTCGTAATCGTGGCTGACGTTCGGGCGGAAGAGGGCCTGAGTCACCGGACGGGAGGGATCGTTTTCATGGATAACGTGGACCAGGCCGGCGAGGATT
>JBEKUQ010000066.1:0-7859 GCA_049514835.1 Verrucomicrobiota bacterium
ACCACGCCATGCTTATCAATGACAAAGGCCGCGCGCGCCGCCGTGTCGCCGATCCCGGCCAGGTTCGGGAAAACCACGTCGTAGTCCTTGATCGTTTTTTTGTTCAAGTCGCTGGCCAGCACGATCCCGATCTTCTCCTGTTTCGCCCACGCCTCCTGCGCGAAGGGCGTGTCTATGCTGATCCCGATCACCGCGGCGTTCAGGCGCGCATACTGGCCCAGGCCCGCGCTGATCTCGCACATTTCCTGCGTGCAAACGCCCGTGAAGGCCGCGGGGAAAAATAGCAGCACCGTGTTCTTCTTGCCGAAATTGTCGCTCAGCTTGACATCCACCAGCCCGCTGGCGGCTTTGGATTTTAGCGTGAAGTCCGGCGCTTTGGAACCAACTTTGATAGGCATAGATTTAATGTTTGAATTTTCTCTTTACCCGTTCGGAACCTTATATACGTTGCTCTCCCGGACCTGTCAAATGGCATTTTCCGCCCCCTCTTCAACCCATTTTTTCCTTGTTTCTCCCCGCTCCCAACGTAACTTGCCCGTGAACGTTTGCGGAAATTGGTTTTCCACAGCAGCCCAGTTGCGACAATTCTATGGACTTGAAACTGCCTCCGCTCGGAGAAGGCGCTGACTCCGGCAATGTCGTGAGCATCCTGGTCAAGGAAGGCGACGCCATCGCCAAAGGCCAGGGCATCATTGAACTCGAAACCGGCAAGGCCATCGCGCCCGTGCCCGCCTCCGCCGCCGGCCAGGTCACCAGGATCATCGTCGCGGTGGGCGATAAAATCTCCGTCGGCCAGCCGATCCTTTCCATTGACCCCGCCACCGCTCCCGCCAGGGCGGCCGCGCCCGCCCTCAAGCCGGCCCCGGCCCGGCCGCCGCCCGCCGGGCGCCGTCACGCCGCCGCCGCGCCGCCGCCCGCCGCGCTGGAACCTGAAGAACTGCCTCCCGCCGGCGAGGAACCGGCTGGCGGTTCCCATCCGGCCGCCTCGCCCTCCATCCGCCGCCTGGCGCGCGAATTGGGCATTGATCTCACCAAAATTCGCGGCAGCCAGGCCGCCGGACGAATCGTCATCGAGGATGTTCGCGCCTACATCGAGCGCCTCCAACGTCTCGCCGCCCAACCCCGCCCCGCCGCCGCCGCCCCCGCCAAACCTGCGCCTGAATCCATTGACTTTTCCAAATGGGGTCCCATCGCCAAACGTCCTCTCACCCCGTTGCGCAAGCTGATCGCGGAGCGCATGGCGCAAAGCTGGAACGCCGTGCCGCGCGTCACCCAGTTCGACCAGGCCGACATCACCGCCCTCGACGAGCTGCGCCAAACACACGCCCCGGCCTTCGCGCAACAGGGCGCTCGTCTCACCCTCACCGCCTTCGCCCTTAAGATTGTGGCCGACGCGCTCAAAAAGTTTCCCATCTTCAACACCAGCCTGGACGAATCCTCCGGCGAACTGGTCTGGAAGGAATACTTTCACATCGGCCTGGCCGTGGACACCGATCAGGGCCTGATCGTCCCCGTCCTGCGCGACGTTGACAAAAAAAGCATTCTCTCCCTCTCCAAGGAATTGAATGATTTGGCCGCGAAAACGCGCGACCGCAAAGTCTCCTTGGAAGAATTGCAGGGCGGTTCCTTCACCATTTCCAACCAGGGCGGCATCGGCGGCGGCCATTTCACCCCCATCATCAACCGCCCCCAGGTCGCCATCCTCGGCCTGGGCCGCGGCTCGCCGCAACCGGTCGTGCGCGACGGATCCATCCAGCCGCGCCTCATGCTGCCGCTCACCCTCGCCTACGACCATCGTGTGATTGACGGCGGCACGGCCGTCCGCTTCATCCTCGAAATTGTGCAAGGTTTCGAACGATTCGACGGGAAGGCAATTTGATCCCACCACTCCCCCACTCCCATGGAACCCATTCAAACTGAAATCCTCATTCTGGGCGCCGGCCCCGGCGGTTATACCGCCGCCTTCTACGCCGCCGACCTTGGCAAAAAAGTCCTCCTCGTCGAGCAGGATAAGAAACTCGGCGGCGTCTGCCTCAACCGCGGCTGCATTCCCTCCAAAGCCCTTCTCCACGCCGCCAAGATGATCGTCGAGGCGCGCGAATCCGCCCACCGCGGCATCACCTTCGGCCCGCCCCAGATCGAACTGGACAAATTGCGCGCCTGGAAAAACTCCGTCGTCGAAAACCTCGCCGCCGGCGTTTCTTTCCTGGCCAAAAAACGCGGGGTCCAGGTCCTGACCGGCCGCGGCCACTTTGAAAACTCCCAAACCCTCCGCATCGAAACCACCGAAGGCCAGCAATTCGTCAATTTCGACAAAGCCATCGTCGCCGTCGGCTCCAACGCCGCCCTCCCCAAGACCTTCGACCTCGGCAACCCCCGGGTCATGACTTCCACCGAAGCCCTCGAAATCGAGGAAGTCCCGCAGGATTTGCTCGTCGTCGGCGGCGGCTATATCGGCATGGAATTGGGCAGCGTCTATGCCAACCTCGGCAGCAAGGTCGTCGTCGTCGAACTCCTCGACTCCATCCTCAGCGGCGCCGACCCCGACCTCGTGCGGCCCGTCTTCAAATGGGCCGAGGCGAATTTCCGCGAGTTGCGCTTTCAGACCAAGGTCACCAACATGGCCACCAAGGGCAAAAAAATCCTCGTCGCCACCGAAGGCCCCGATAAAAAACCCAGGGCGGAACTCTTCGACCGCGTCCTCGTCTCCGTCGGCCGCGTCCCCCGCTGCCGCGATCTCGGCTTGGAAAACACCAAAGTCGAGCAGGACGACCGCGGCTTTATCAAGGTCAACGACCGCCAGCAAACCGCCGACCCCGCCCTTCTCGCCATCGGCGATATCGCCGGCGGGGTCTTGCTCGCCCACAAAGCCGCCATGGAAGGCCGCATCGCCGTCGAAACCATCGTCGGCGAACCCAGCTCCTCCGCCGGCATCATTATCCCCGCCGTCGTCTTCACCGAGCCGGAACTCGCCTGGTGCGGCCTCACCGAAGCCGAAGCCAAAGCCCAGGCCATCCCCGTCGAAATCGCCAAATTCCCCTGGGCCGCCTCCGGCCGCGCCCAGACTTTTGACCACCCGGCCGGCCTGACCAAACTGATTATTGACTCCGAAACCGAGCGCCTGTTGGGCGTCGGCATCGTGGGGCACGGCGCCGGCGAACTCATCGCCGAAGGCGTCGTCGTCGTCGAAATGGGCGGCAGCGTGCGCGATCTCGCCGAATCCGTTCATCCTCATCCCACCCTCTCCGAAACCATCATGGAAGCCGCCGAAGCCTACTACGGCCACTCCACCCACACGATCTCCCCCAAAAAACACGATGACTCCGAGGCCGGGGCCGGACCTGAAACTCCATAGCATCCTCGCACCTTCCTCCCAGACGGCAGGGCGGGACTCGGAGAAGAGTCCTGCGGCCGAAAACCGCGAGGCACCCGGTCAGCCGTTGTCTTTTTCCATGGTGACATCGCCGCCGATGATGCGCTCCAGGTGGCCGTGCTGGGTGCGGAGCAGCAACGCTCCCTGCGCATCCAGGGATTCGGCCCGGCCGCGAATGACGCGGTCGCCGACGCGGATCGTCACCGGGCGCCCCAGCGTGCCGCAACGCTGCTGCCATTCCGCCGCCACCGCGTCGAATTGGCCGCGGCGTATCCGCTCATAATCGTCATCCAGCTCGCGCAGGATGGCGACGGCCAGCTCGGCGCGGTCCACCGCCTGGCCGCACTCCATTTTCAACGAGGTGGCCGTCTTGCGCAGATCGCGCGGCAATTCCGCCGCGTCGAGATTCACGTCCACGCCGATGCCCAGGACCACTTCCTTGACGTGATCCAATTCGGCCGTCAGCTCCGTCAGGATGCCGGCAACTTTCTTGCCGCCAATCAGGATGTCGTTCGGCCATTTAATGTCCGGGGCGAGGCCGCTTTGCCGGGCCACGGCGCGCGCCAGGGCCGTGGCCGCGGCCACGGTCAATTGGGTGGCCGATTGCGGAGCCAGATCGGGCCGCAACAGAACGGAAAACCAAAGCCCCTTGCGCGGGGGCGAAATCCATGGGCGCCCCAACCGGCCGCGCCCGCGGCTTTGCGATTCGGCAAAGACCACCGCGCCCTCTTTCACCCCATCCCCGGCCAGCCGGGCCATGATGTCGTTGGTGGACGTGGTCCGCTCGAAAACCCGGATGTCGCGGCCGATGACGCGCGTTTTTCCCAGCCGGGACAGCAGATCGTCGGCATGGAGCAAGTCGGGCGCGCTCAACAGGCGGTAGCCGAGATGCGGGCTGGCTTCAATGTCGTAGCCCAATTCGCGCAGAGCCTGGATGCGCGCCCAGACGGCCGCGCGGCTGACGCCCAGTTGGCGGGAAAGGTCCGTCCCGGCGACCGAGGCGGATGGAACCTCGCGCAAGGCGGACAAAATATGAGCGTCAACCGTCATGCGTCCAAGGCAAAATCAAGC
Source organism: Verrucomicrobiota bacterium (assembly GCA_049514835.1). Classification (GTDB taxonomy): domain Bacteria; phylum Verrucomicrobiota; class Verrucomicrobiia; order Limisphaerales; family Palsa-1400; genus JBEKOF01. The sequence goes on from JBEKUQ010000066.1 coordinate 4,445, forward strand.
CCGATGTCCACGGCGCGGGCCGAATGGGTGAGCGCGCCGACCGAAATGAAGTCCACCCCGGTTTCCGCGATGGCGCCGACAGTGGACAAATTGACGCCGCCGCTGGCCTCGGTTTTGGCGCGGCCGTGGACCAGGCGAACCGCAGCGCGAAGCAGCTCCAGCGCCATATTATCGCATAAAATGACATCCGCTCCCGCGCGCAGGGCCTCCTCCACCTGTTCGAGGGTGTCCGCCTCCACTTCCACCGCCAGGCGCGGAAAAGCGGCGCGGGCGCGGCGCACGGCGGCCTGGATGGGGTTGGGCGGCTCCTGGCGCAAGGCCGCCAGATGGTTGTCCTTGATCAAAATGCGGTCGAAAAGGCCGAAGCGATGGTTGAGGCCGCCGCCGCATTGGACGGCGTATTTTTCCAGGCGCCGCCAGCCCGGCGTGGTTTTGCGCGTGTCCAAAATGCGGGCCTGGGTCCGGGAAACCGCCTCGACATATTGCGCGGTCAGCGTGGCCACGCCGGAGAGGCGCTGGACAAAATTCAGGGCGACCCGTTCGGCAGAGAGAACGGGCCGGGCCGGAGTTTGCAGGATTTTTAAAAGAACGCCTCCGGCCGGAACGCGGTCGCCGTCCGCGGCGGCGCGGTGGAGGCCGGCCTTTGGGCACAATTGCAGAAAGGCGGCTTCGGCCAGTGGCAGGCCGGCCAGCACGAGCGGCTCGCGCGCCACCATCGAGGCCGTGACGACGGCTTGTGGCGGGACGGTCGCCAGGGTGGTGACGTCGCCGGAACCAATGTCCTCCGCCAGCGCCGCCCGCACCGCCCGCCCGATTTCATCGCTTGACAACATCGGCGTACTTTAGGCTTCAATCGCGCAACTTTAAATCTTAAACTGAGTCATGCCTGTGCCGGTCATATCAGTCGCCCAGATGCGCCAATGGGAGAAGGCGAGCTGGGAGGCGGGCCGCTCCCCCGCCGCTGTCATTAAGAACGTCGGGCGCCTTCTGGCGGAGCGGGCGCTGGAACTGACCCGGCGCGACGCCGCCATCGTGATTCTGGCCGGGCGCGGCCACAACGGCGACGACGCGCGCGCCGCCCGCCGGCATTTGCCGCGGCGCAAGGGGGCGCTGATCGAGGCGGTTGATCCGCGAACCGCAGCCAGGGAGTTTTCCCGCAGAATTCAAACGGCGCCGGGCCGCGCCCGTCCGGAGCTGGTCATTGACGGTCTGTTTGGCATCGGGTTGAACCGTCCGCTGGAGGGCGCGTGGAAAACTCTGATTGACACGGTGAACCAATCCGGCCTGCCGGTGCTGGCCGTGGATGTGCCGTCCGGCCTCAACGCGGACAACGGCCGGGTGGAAGGGGCGGCCATCCGGGCGGAGGTCACCCTGACGGTGGGAGCGCCCAAGCGCGGTCTGCTCGCCGCCGCCCAATGGGTGGGGCGTTTGGAAGTGGCCCCCGATATTGGGTTGATTCCATGTCCGCTGGCAGGCGAACTGAATTGGACGTTGCCGGAGGATTTCGCCGCGTGGCCGCCGCGCCGGCCGGTGGAAAGCAACAAGGCAACCTTTGGTCATGTGGCCATCATTGCCGGCAGCCTCGGCTATCATGGCGCGGCGGTGCTGGCCGCGCGCGGCGCTTTGCGGGCGCAGCCGGGCCTGGTGACGGTTGAGCCGCAACCGTCGGTCTATGTTCCCGTGGCCGCGCAACTCCAGGCCGCGATGGTGCGTCCGTGGCGGGCAGCCCAACCGCTGCCAAAAAATGTCACGGCGATTTTATTCGGCCCCGGCCTGGAGGCGGAGAAACTGCCCGCCGCGCTGAAAAGGGAATTGCATTCCCTTTGGAAAACTTTTCCCGGCCCGATGGTGGTGGACGCGAGCGCGCTGGATTGGCTGGAACCGGACGCCGCGCCGGCACGGGCGGTGCGGGTGATCACGCCGCATCCCGGAGAGGCGGGCCGGTTGCTCGGCATTTCGGCCAAGGCAGTGCAAGCGGATCGGGTGGCGGCGTTGCGGCGATTATCGCGGCGGTTCGGCCGTTGTTATGTGGTGCTCAAGGGACATCACACGCTGGTGGGCCGCGCCGACGGCCCCGTCTTCATCAACGGCTCGGGCAACCCGTTGCTGGCGCAGGGCGGCAGCGGCGATTTGCTGGGCGGGTATCTGGCCGGTCTGCTGGCCCAGCCCGCCTGCCAGAATGATCCGCTCACCGCCATCCGCTTCGCCGTCTGGCAGCACGGCGCGGCGGCGGATGAAAACCTGCAATGGCGGCGCAACGTAACGGTGGAGGAGATGGCGCTGGATTTGGGGTCGGCGGGAAAGTGAGGGTGGGAAGGAATTAGACCACGGATTTCACTGATTTCACGGATTAAAGGACTCTTCATCAGCGCCGCCTTCCGGAGACAATTTCCACAGAAGCAAACCATGGATCACTCCGCTTTGATGAAGCAGGAGAACCCGAAAAAGGAACTTTTGAACGGGAGAGCGCAGAGATGACAGAGATATTTTCCTTCTCTTCTCCGCGCTCTCCGCGCCCTCCTGTTCAAAGATCATGCCGCTGCTTTCTTAAGAAAAGACATTTTGACAGGATGAACAGGATTCACAGGATAAAATCTCCGGGAGATTGCTTTTCCCGAAAGGTCCGGCTCGTCCTGTTGAATTCCATCTATTTCCCAATCCGTAGTTCACTCCGCTTTGATGAAGCAGGAGCACCCGAAAAAGGAACTTTTCAACAGGAGATCGCAGAGACCACAGAGATATTTTCCTTCTCTTCTCCGTGCTCTCCGTGCCCTCCTGTTCAAAGATCATGCCGCTGCTTTCACCAGAAAAGACATTTTGACAGGATGAACAGGATTCAAAGGATACCTTCAAGGAATCAAAACGGGTCTGGCAGCATGTGGTGCGCGGGCAACCGGAATAGGGCAGGAAGAAGGACCACGGATTTCACGGATTTTACGGATGGGAAGGCGATGTCAGAAAGATGGGGTCAGAAAAATGGAATTGGCCTGCTTCGCTCTGACGGGGGAACGGGCGCATTCATTTCTGACATGGGTAGAATGCGACCTGTTGCTGGCACATCAGTGGTCATCTCCGGTCCCTTTTCGGCGGACCGGACAGGAAATATGACAATACCACGAACTGGCCTTTGACAAGGTGAGGAGGGCGGGGCGCTTGAGAAGCGAGACGGTCATGACTTTGGATTGGATTGCGCGGCGTTTGCAAATGAGCTGTCAGCATACGGTGGCAAATTGTTTGAAAGGGCAGCCATTTTCTACAATAGCCGGGACTGACACCATTTTGACACCTTTTCACCTTTTTAAAGATAAGTAATGCTACCAACGCTCGCCAGCACTTCCGCAAATAAGCCTCAGGGCCTCACGCGCCGCACCATGCACCTTTGTGTGAACGGAATCCACCAGGATTGATTGCAGCG
>JBEKUQ010000067.1:0-7823 GCA_049514835.1 Verrucomicrobiota bacterium
ACTGCCACCAGGAACGAAAACCCCACCCCCAATTGCAATAATCTGCTTGGCTTAACCATAACAACGTTTTGATGAACAGTATTCGTGCTGGGACTTCATTGGTTCTTCGGCGCCGGCTTGCTGTGTTCGTTGAAGAACTTGAACACGTCCGGCATGGCGCCCGCGATGATCCCACCGTGATCCAGTCCGGGCACTTCCTTCCACTCGCAGTTCATGCCTTCAGCCTTGAGCTGCTCTGCCACGGTGCGCCCGCGGCTTCCCAAAGAATCGAGGCTGCCAGCCGTGAAATACAACGGCGTGTCCTTCATTTTCCCCTTCGGATCCGGCGAGCCGAAACCGGCGAGACAAGCGACCGCCGCCCACATCGGCGCATACTTCTCCCCAATATGCATCGCGCCCATGCCGCCCATGGAGTGACCCATCAAGAAGATGCGGTTTTCATCTACGTTGAATTCCTTGAGGGCCATGAACAAAACGTTCATCGTGTCTATCTCGCTGAGCGCGGAGACCTTGGCCGGGTCGGTTTCCTTTGTTCCACCAACCGCCGGGCTCCTGCCACCCATCATGGCCATGCCGCCGCGTCCACGGGGGGCTGCGCCGGGAACTGCGTTGCTGCCTGGGAACACCCCGCCGCGCGCCGGTTGGTTGGTCCCTTGTGCCGGGGGAGTCATGGCAGGCGCATTGGTGGGCGCGCCGCCGCGTCTGCCGGGGCCGCGACCACCCATCGTCGCGCCGAACGGGGCACTGGGGCTGTAGCCCATCGCACCCACGAGGATGTAACCGTTCTTTTCCGCCTCTTCCACGCACCCGGTGCGCATGAAGGTGCCGTGATTGCCGCTGAATCCATGCAACGCCAGGACCAGCGGGGCCTTCTGGTCTTTGGCGACCTTCGAGGAAACGAACACCGCGTAGGGAAGCTCTTCGTCGGTATTTGTGAAATGATACGTGCGCAGCTCCACGCGATCGTCAACTGGATCGCCCCCAGTGCGTCGGCTCTGTGCGGCCGTTTTGCCTGCCGGTGGGCTGGTGACCTTTGAAGTCGCGAGGTTGGCGCTGGCAGCGGCCGCGGCCGTGGAAGCCACGGTGTTGGCGTTGGCAGCAGGTGCCGCACCCGGACCGGCACCAGGACCGGCCGACGGCGCGTTTGGCGAGGGTTGAGCCTGCGCCAGGCTGAACGGCAGGGACAACGCAATAGCGAGGCCGATCTTGGCAATGGTGGAGTGATTGGTTTTCATAGTGTTAAAGAAACAGTTCTATTCAGGTGTTCGTTTGTGGAACCTTAGTTGAGCCAGTTCTTGAGCGTGTCGCCAACGGCCGACGCCCAGATCTCGTACCCCTGCGCGTTGGGGTGAACAGTGTCGTTGCGGAAGCCGACGAGGCGCCCTTGGGCGTCCAGGAACTTGTCGTTGATGTTCTTGAAGAAAACGTGCTGCCCATCGTGCAGCTTGGCAATGATCAGGTTGGCTTTCTCATTCTCCATGCGATTGGGATCGTTCGGGCCCGCGCCGCGCGGGAAGATTGCCAGGAGCAGGATCTTGGCGTCGGGGAAGTCTTTGCGCAACTCATAGACGTCGGCGCCAACGCCTTCGGCAATCTCCGGCGCCATGTTGCCTTGAGTTTTGTTGTTCGTACCGATCATGAGCATGACAGCCTTGGGCTTGTGACCCTGGCCTTCACCATTTTTCAGGCCCCAAAGCACGCCTTGCGTGGTGTCGCCCGCAACCGCAAAATTGGCGACTTTGACGTCGCCAAAGTACTTCTTCTGCACGTCGGCGCCGCCTCCTTGTGCCGCACCTTGCTGCCACCAGTCCGTGATGGAGTCACCCTCCAACAGAATGTCAAAATCGCCGTTCTTGGCGGTCTCGACGAACCCGTTGTGGCGCTGAGTTGTTCGCACCATGGTCTGGACGGGGGCGATGGCGGAATTGGCCCGTGGAACCTGAACGGTCAGGAGCGTTTCGTACTTCTTCAACAATTCCCTGTCAGGGGATGAGTCAATGAACTTTTTAAGGTCGGCGTTCATCTGGTCCACTTCGACCTGGGTGGGACGTGCCATGGTAACCTCCGGCGGCACGGGAGCCGGCGGGCCGGGAGGCGTCGATGGGCCAAAGCCAAACATACCTGGGCCGCCGCCACCACGGCCGCCACCGCCGGGTGCCGCCGCGTTGGGCGTGCCGGGACCGTTTTGGGCGCGCAGACCAAGGGCTGTGGCCGCGCACAAGAAGGCACAGACAAGGAGCTTCAGCATCGTTTGCATGTTCATGGTGATTGACCGGGGTTGTAGTTGTTTGGTCACGACGTCATCTCTTTTGCAGGGGCCTCTACTTCGCGGCGGCAATCAGGTCCAGGAGGCCATTGACGATGGCACTTTCCGCGTATCCGGGCTTGCAGCGCGACGACAGCACTTCAAAGGTTTGTTGGCCAAACGAGGCGTCATCCGGAATATACCCGGAATTGGCGCTGCCATTCACCATCGACACAAAAATGGATCTCCCAACCGGGGATTCCCTCTTGAATCTCACGGCAATCATGTTGTAGATCTCCGCATCACCGCCCCCCAGCGCAATGTCGTCGATCATCAGAAGACTCAAACGGAGCTGGACGTCTGCTCCGTCCCGGTACTGACCCTCGACCGCCGCCCGTCCCTGGCCGATTCTGTCGCGGCCGGGGAAGTTGACCATCTCTTGAGCTGCGAACAATCTGCCGCCAGTCGCCATGCGAGCGGGATCCATTTCGCGCATCACCCGCTTAACTTCTTCACCAATGAACTGGCCCATGGAGAGGATCATCTGCTTCTGCTGGTCCAGCAGCTTCTTGACCTTGGGATCCTGCTTGTTCAGACCCTGTCCGCCCGGTGGCATGGCATTGCTGATGTCTTGTCCCCGAGCCGCGTAGTCCTTGATGCGAATGTCGCGCAGGTCGAATGTCTGCTGGAAATAGAGCGGATTCTGGTCGCCCTGGGCTCCGACGGAGAAAAGCCCCACGATCTTGTCGTCAAAGCAGTCTTCGATATACCGGGAGGTCGCACCCGGCCAGTCGCCGCTGAGCAGGTCGGTATTGCCGGTGACCACGGCGTGGCAGGCGTAGTTGTAATAGACTGCAATCGGCTCACCGTTGGTGGTCTCGAACTTGATTACGGCCACGGTCTTGTCCGATGGGCCGTCGTAGTTGGCGCCCTCCCACCACTTGTGGGTCTTGGGATCAATGATGTTGCGCTGGACGTTGATGTAGGAGACTCCCGTCCCGTAACCAATGCGGGCAGGCTGGAGCTTCTCCTTGGCTTCCTTGATGGCGTTGAATATTTGCTCGGCTGTCCCCCCTGAAGCGCTGTGGGTATGCGTCGGAGTCAGGATCAGGTTTTGGGCGGGAATCCCCAGTTCTTTTTCGACTCGTTGCGATACGGTGCGCCACGTCTGGTCCCTGATGGCTCCCGTATCCACCGCAACCAGAGCCGCGCTGGTGGTGCCGTTATCAATCACGATTGCCCGGGCGTAAATGTGGTCAAGAATTCCCTCACTGGCTCCCATGCCTCTGCCACCTCTCCCCGGATTACCGGCCCCTCTCGCCGCAAGATCGGGCGTGACATCGGTTTTGGCCGCACCCGCGCGGAAAGGACCTGATTTGACCTGCTGGCTGGTTGCCATGGGCATAGAGCCTTCCACCGCCTGGGCTTGGGGCCCTGAACCCGCCGGCTGCGGCGCCTGGGCGGCGGCTGGGAAACCCGACAGCACGGGCAGAAGAGCAAGACCTAGAAGTGCGGTTCTCATAACAATTCCTTTCGCGGTTGCTTCCTTGTTCGGCTTCACGCGGCAAAACTAGGCCATCCGCAATCAAAGCTGCAATTCCCAAATTGACATCCGGACAAAAAGCTGACATTACATCTCTGCAACCTGATACTAATGGCTTAAATTTCATGAATGACGATCCCAAACACAAGGAGATTTCCAGGCATCTGTTTTCTGAAATTGGATCCGGAAGGTATAAACCGGGCGGCAAACTTCCCAGCGAGGCGCAGTTGGTCCGGAAGTTTGGGGTTTCCCGGCCAACGGTGGGACGCGCCTTGCGCGACCTGGAGGCGGAAGGCTTGATTGAACGCAGGGTTGGCTCGGGTACTTACGTGCGTTCAACCGCAATGCCGCGCAATTCGACCCGCATTTTTGGCCTGATCGTGCCCGGGCTGGCTTCCACGGAGATTTTTCAAATCATCTGCGGCGAAATCGCCAGCCTGGCCCGAGTGCATGATTTCGGCCTGCTGTGGGGCGGCTCCACCAATCCGCGCGTGGACACGGACGCCAGCCTCAAACATGCGGAGGAAATCTGCAAGCAGTTCATCGAACGAAAAATCAGCGGCGTTTTTTTCGCGCCGGCTGAATTGCAGACCGGCCAGGAGGAGTCCAATACCAAGTTGGCCGAATCTCTGAGGGCGGCCGGGATTCCAGTCGTGCTGATTGACCGCGATTTGCTGGATTTTCCCAAATGCAGCGATTTCGACCTGGTGGGCATTGACAACACGGCCGGGGGTTACATGGTTGCAGAACACCTGATCAAACTGGGGTGTCGAAAACTGTCCTTTGTCGCTCGCCCGCTCTCCGCCGCCACAGTGGACGCCCGTGTGGCTGGCATCCGCGAAGCCCTTGCGAGAAATCGCATCGAGCCTGACCCGGGCTGGGTTCATTCCGGCAACCCCTCAGACCTCAGATTTGTCCGCTCACTTGTTGCCGGCCGGCAGGCGGACGCCTTTATTTGTGCCAATGACGATACAGCGGCTGTGCTGTTGCGCTCCTTGGAATCGCAGGGTGCCCGCGTGCCGCGCGATGTTCGCGTCGTGGGGTTCGATGATGTCAAATATGCCACGTTGGTTTCCCCGCCACTCACCACCATCCACCAACCCTGTCGGGACATTGCCGTGATTGCATTCCGAACCATGTTGGATCGTCTGGCGGACCCCACGCTGCCGACCAGGCGCATCAGCCTGCCCCCGCGCTTGGTCGTGCGCGAATCTTGCGGCGCGTACCTGCCACGCTCCAAACCGGCCGTCAGGGCCAAGCGCGAGGTCAAAGATTCAGGATGAAGAGAGGTCGTCGTCGAACCGGCCATAAATCTCTCGGAGCGCTTTCATGGTTGGGACTCGCGAGGCGTTACCGGGTTCGTAAGGTGGCCGCTCTCCCGGCCTTGGGACAAGCCGAAAAAAGCCATCACCGCTCAGGTGGTACGGACCACCTCGAAGTAGCGTTTGAAGGTTCTGACCAAATCCCCGTTGAGCGGAATTTCGTTGTTGTCAAGAAGGCCGTGATCCAAATGGTCAAGAATTGTGAGCAAAAGGACCGGTCTGTGCGGTCGCTCATGCGAGCCGCGCTTGTCGCTCCGGAGATTGTAAAAACGCTCCAACCAAACCCATACAGCCCGGCCATGCCATGCAGCGCAACCACCGAATTCTTGTCCGCCTGCCATTACTGTCATGCTCATGGATGAGGATTGACCGCCCGGAGAGACTCACACGGCTGGACTGGCAGCGGTTCAGCCGTTTTTTAATTTCCTGGAGTCCGAGCGCGTTGAGATTCGACAGATTTTGCCGTGAGCGGTTGACTTTCAGAAGGACCCGACGAAAACGGCGTTGCTCAACAACGGCGTGGCAAAAATCGGTGAGCTGTCCTCGTCGGAAGAAATCAGGACGCTGCGTTTCGAGTTGGAGAGTTTCGTTTGCGATGGAGAATACGAGCGGGGCCTGCAACGCATTCTCCATTCATTCCTGGCCCAGCTTTCACAAACGGAACAAAAGGCTGCGTGGATTAGCGGTTTCTTCGGCAGCGGCAAATCGCACCTGGCGAAAATGCTCTGTTACCTTTGGGTGGACTACAAGTTTCAGTCTGATGGCGCCACGGCCCGCAGTCTCGCACATTTGCCGAGCGAAATTCGTGACCTGTTCGTGGAATTGGGCACGCAAGGCAACCGCTTCGGCGGACTCTGTGCCGTCGCTGGCACGCTCGGCAGCGGTTCGATGGACAACACCCGCCTTGCGTTGTTGCAACTCGTGTTTCGCTCGGTCGGTCTGCCAGAACACTACGCACTCGCAAGAATCGTCCTCTGGCTGCGGGAAAAGGGGTGGGAACGCAAAGTGATCGCGGCGCTCAAGGCGCAAGGCAAAAGTTTTGAACAGGAGATTACAAACCCATTCGGTTCGACCGCGCTCGCGCAGGCCATCCTCGCACAGGATTCCTCCCTTGGGCAGCCAAAGGATGTGCTGGCCATCTTGCGCCAACAATTCCCGGTCAATGCCAATGTCACCATCGCCGATGTGGTGGCGACGGTGCGGGAAGTTTTCTCCAAAGGTGGCGAGATGCCGCTGACGCTGATCGTGCTGGATGAGGTCCAGCAGTTCATCGGCCAAACGAATGTTCAACGGGCAATGGACGTTCAAGAAATCGTCGAGAAATTCTGTTCCGCGTTCAAGGGCCGCCTTTTGCTCGTGGGCACGGGCCAGCAGGCGCTTACGGACACGTCCATTTTGCAACGGCTGATTGCACGCTTTCCGATTTCCGTGTCCCTTTCTGATGCCGACGTGGAAAACGTAGTGCGCAAGGTCGTGCTCGCCAAGCGGGCAGACAAGCTCGGCGATTTGCGGCAATGCCTGGCGAAGAATCAGGGAGAAATTGACCGCCATTTGAAAGGCACTCGGCTCGGCCCGACTTCGGAGGACCACAACTGGCAGGAAGCGGACTACCCACTGGTGCCCGTTCGGCGTCGTTTGTGGGAGAAGGTGCTGCGTGCCGTGGACACGACCGGCACCGCCGCGCAACTCCGCAATCAATTGACCACTGTTTTTGAAGCCGCTCGTGCCACGGCGACAAAGCCGCTTGGAAACATCGTTGGCGCGGATTTTATTTTCGACCAACTCTCGGCCCAGATGAGGAACACGGGCGCGTTGCTGCCTGAGTTTGACACCATCATTCGCCGTCATCGTGACGGCTCGCCGGACGGTCTGTTGCGCTCGCGTTTGCCTGCGCGTCCAGACACCAAACATCTGCGTGACCTCGCGTTGCTGTCGGGCAACGCACAATTGATTGCACTGCTTGGCGAACAAACGCGGCTCAAGTCGGACATGGAAAACTGGCAAAGGGCCGCTGCGGACATCGCCAAGCGCCGTCCTCGTTGGGACACTTTGCAACGCCTGCTGCAATTTGCCAAGGGGTTGCCGGTTCAGGTGGCGGCGGAGAAATATCCGAACGGTTTTGGTTTCATCCGAACGGCAAAGATTGGACGGTTCTCGCATTTGCCCAATCCAGGCTTGGCATGGATGTCGCACACGACACTGCGACCCTGGCGGCTTTGCGACAGGCATTGCCGGAGTTTGCGCGACTGCGGAAAGGGTTGCCGGATGAATTAACCGAGGCGCTGTTTGCGATTGATGAAATGTCGAACGATGCGGGGCAGGAACGGCTGCAAAATGCGATTGCGGAAAGGAAACTGGAATTGAAGTTTGAGCCTGAGTCGTCGCACGGGGATGTGGCGATGCAGGTTTGGCTTGAGGAACCGAGATTGTTCGCGGAAAAGCACAATCAGCAGCAGTTGCAGCGGTTAGCCTCGTTTGAATACTTCGGGACAAAGTCGGCTGACAACAAGGGGAAGCCATTTGCCGCGCCAGGGAGTGAAGGGATGGAGGGTTTGCGGGGGGACCTGGACACCTGGTTCTTGAGCCATAACCGGGGGCATGAAACGACCCAGATCAGCCGGCATGAGATTGACGGGGAGTGGTGGTTCGTAATCCGGCACGGGGACACATTCATGCGGACTGCACGAGTGGAAAAGCAGACGACAACGTATTT